>NZ_JAYGHM010000007.1:17074-163284 GCF_034931125.1 Rivularia sp. UHCC 0363
GTTAATTTTTGACCTTTGACCTTTAACCTTTGTCGTGACAAGAGTCACTCCATTCTAAGACCTCGATCGCAATATGTTGACTCGGTTCTCACTTAGTTTTTAAAAAAGATGAGTTATAACTAAAGCAAAAATACGGATACGTTTATAGTTTGCTCAGGGGAATTATATGTGGGAGAAGCTTTTGGTGTCGATTGGGTTAACGTTTACCCTTCATTTATGTACGCAAGTAGGTTTGTTCTCTCTTAACCGTAATATTCAGGAAAATATACCAAACGAAATTTGGACTATGGCGCAAAAACGCGATCGCTAAACATCAGTTTTGCGTTATTGATTGATAATTATAATAGTTGATATAGCCGAAATTAAGCCTCTCCCGATGTCGGGGGAGGTTTTTAATAGTAGGGTTATTACTTAGTAGTTTTATGGTGATGGTATTGATTTTTCTAGGTTAAGCTGGGTAGTCAGAATCTACTACTATTGAGTAACTCCATATGAAAAACCAATTCGCTATAGCTACAATCGTACTTGTTTCAACTTTGGGTTTCAGTACCACAGTCCAAGCAGCAAAATCCGAACACGTTAGACAGTTGCTAGCAACCAAGCAATGTCCAAACTGCGATTTAAGTAATGCGGGTTTGGTAATGTCCGATTTATCTGGAGCGGATTTACGCGGTGCTAATTTGAGCGGTGCAAATCTCAGTCGTGCAAACTTGAGCGGAGCCGATTTGCGCGATGCTAACTTGAGCGGTGCTGGATTATTCGGTGCGAATTTAAGCGGTGCGAAACTCAGTCGTGTAAATTTATTAGGTGCCGATTTAAGAAACACTTATCTTGTAAATGCACAGCTAACAGATGTCGCTGTCGAAACCGCTAACTTAGAAGGAGCAACTGGGATAAGCTCAGAAATTGCCAACCCACAACAGTTTTATGCTTGGGGTGTAGCTTCAGCAGAAAAAGGTAATTTACAGCAAGCAACAGAATATTTTAATCAAGCGATCGCAGTTAAACCCGATTATGCAGGAGCTTACCTAGCTCGCGGTATTGCTCGCTATCATATGTTAGATAGCAAAGGTGCTTTTGAAGATGCTCAAGTTGCAGAGAAACTCTTTACATCCCAGAAAAACACTACTGGTTTACAAACAGCACAGGTATTTATTGCAGAAATACAAGCACCTGTAGAAGGAAAAGTTCGTCCAGCAAAACCTACTTTAATGGACTTTGTAGGAAGTATTGGTTCTGTGTTACTTCAGTTTCTACCGTTTTAGTTGAGAAGGGGGAAAAGAAGTTAGGAGTTAGGAGTTATGAGTTAGAAATTAAGAGTTGAGAGCTATGGAACTATAATTGTTCATTGATAATTGATTAAATGTCTATTTCTAAAGAATTGTGGAAAGATAATCACGATTTGGCTTCATGTTGTTTGCAGCATCCTTTTGTTCGGGGAATTGCAGATGGTGATTTAGAACGGCAGAAATTCGCTTATTATGTGGGACAAGATGCTTTTTTCTTGCAATCTTTTGCCCGCGCTTACAGTATTGCTGCTGCTAAAGCTCCAGATTTTTCTGTATTCACCACGTTTCATAATTTAGCTGGTGGGGTGTTAACAGAATTGCAGCTACACCAAAGTTATGCTCGCGAGTGGGATGTAAATTTACAATTACAGCAACCGGGTAATGCAACTCGTCGCTACACAGATTTTTTATTAGCAACTGCTTGGGGTGGTGATATTGGTTTAATTGCTGCTGCTATGTCTCCCTGTATGAGTTTATATGCTTTTTTAGGAACGGAATTGGCGCGAGATGGGATTCCAAATCATCAATATGCAGACTGGATTCGTACTTACAGTGGTGCGGATTTTCAACCTTTAACGGAACAACTTGCAAATCTTCTTGATAATCATGGAAGTCATACTGCAACAGTCGCTGCTGCTTATAGGTATGCAATGTCATGCGAATTAGACTTTTTCCAAGCAGCTTGGGAAGGGGGAAGAAGTTAAGAGTGAGGAGTGAGGAGTAGCCCTGTCAAGGTGGCTGAAAATATCCTGGAAGCCCTGAAAAAACGTTGATTTTCAATTATGATTGCTTTTTTTCTTTTCCCGAAGGACTCATTTTTTATCAATAATCTCAGTTTATTGATAAAAAGCTTGAGAAAAAGATGAGATTCAATACGAGCATTAATGCAATAAAATAGCTCTCTTTCTTATTTTTAGCGTTTTTAAGCCTACTTCAATGCCACCTTGACAGGGCTAGAGTGAGGAGTTAGGAATTTAAAATTTGTAATTGGTATTTGATGCGATACTTCGGCAAATCCACACATTGAAACTTACAAATGAACAACAATTGAATCAAGAGTCATTTCAATGTAAGAGTAACCTTCAAATAATTCAACCAGCGATCGCAAGTTTGTGGCAAATAGTGCTTCTAGCTCTAAATTATTAATATTTCCTGTTGTAATAAGTAGTAATTTATAAGGCTCTTGCATAGTCAAGAAAGAATTTAAAAAATCATAATCCTTGGTAATTACTATACGTTCATCTCGCATTGATATAGCATTTATTTCTGTATCCGGTGTCGCATTTTTATTAGGTAAATCTTTTGTATGAATTGCATCGTAACCAGTAGATTCTATAAATCGAGCGAGTCGAACGGGTAATTGAGCATCGACAATAAATTTCATGAAGCAATTTTATGTATACTTTTAACTTGGCTAAGACGAACGGCAAATTGCAGAGCAGCAAAAATATCTTCCCGTTCTAAATCGTCATAATCTGCCAAGATTTCATCGATTGTCATACCAGAGCTAAGTAATTCAAGAATAAATTCTACAGGATAACGAAGTCCCCTAACACAAGGTTTACCGTGGCAAATGTCTGGATTATAAGTAATGCGTTGTAGAAAGTCGTTATTCATAAATATTGGCTTTGGTAAAGCATACATTTACTTATTTTATATAGTTTAGCTGCTCCCGATCGCACTTTCCTGACGAAGGTTTTAGAAGTTGGCATCAAGTCAGGATTGAAGTGAATATAAATTAAGTAGGTTTGTGTTACAAAATGTAAATCTGGCAAAATAAAGTGAATGCTTTTCTATTCCGTTTAATTAGACTGCGGACAAACTAATAAGTTTTCATGCTCATCTATTACCAGTTAATAGTTTCTGGTATTTTGAGATAATCTACTGATATTCAGCGCCTCGATGATAAATAACGGCGCAGAGGGAATGAAAATGTCAGATAATTTGAGAAGCCGAGTTGTAACGCAAGGGGTGCAGCGATCGCCAAATCGAGCGATGTTGCGAGCGGTTGGTTTTGGAGATCAAGATTTTAATAAGCCGATTGTCGGTATTGCCAATAGTTTTAGTACTATTACACCCTGCAATATGGGTATCAATACCTTAGCGCAAAGAGCCGAGCAAGGCATTCGCGATGCTTCAGCGATGCCGCAGATGTTCGGTACAATTACGATTAGCGATGGGATTTCGATGGGTACTGAGGGAATGAAGTATTCCCTAGTATCGCGAGAAGTAATTGCTGATTCCATTGAAACCGTTTGCACCGGACAAAGTATGGATGGTGTGCTTGCGATCGGTGGTTGCGATAAAAATATGCCGGGAGCAATGATTGCGATCGCCAGAATGAATATTCCCGCAATTTTTGTTTATGGTGGTACTATCAAACCTGGACATTACAACGGTGAAGATTTAACTGTTGTCAGTGCTTTTGAAGCGGTGGGAGAATACAGTTCTGGTAATCTTAAGGAAGAAGAACTTTTAGCAGTTGAGAAGAATGCTTGTCCCGGTGCGGGTTCCTGCGGTGGAATGTATACTGCTAACACCATGTCTTCGGCTTTTGAAGCTTTGGGTATGAGCTTGCCTTATTCCTCTACAATGGCAGCAGAAGATGCGGAAAAAGCCGACAGTACGGAAAAATCGGCGACTGTCTTGGTGGAAGCAATAAGCCACAAACTTCTACCCCACCAAATTATTACTCGTAAATCCATAGAAAACGCCATTTCCATAGTTATGGCAATTGGTGGCTCTACAAATGCAGTGCTGCACTTTTTGGCGATCGCTAATGCTGCGGGTGTGGAATTAACTATTGATGATTTTGAAACTATCCGCGCTCGCGTGCCAGTATTGTGCGATTTAAAACCAAGCGGTAAATATGTAGCCGTAGATTTACATAAAGCTGGCGGCATTCCTCAAGTCATGAAAATGCTGCTTGCTCATAACTTACTGCACGGCGACTGCATGACCATCACTGGTAAAATTATCGCGGAAGCTTTAGCAGATATCCCCGAAGAACCACGCGCCGACCAAGACGTGATTCGCCCGTGGAATAATCCCATGTATAAACAGGGACATTTAGCTATACTCAAAGGTAATTTAGCTACCGAGGGAGCAGTCGCGAAAATTAGCGGCGTGAAAACACCCAAAATCACAGGTCCAGCGCGGGTATTTGAATCCGAAGAAGCCTGCTTAGATGCCATACTTTCGGGTAAAATCGTCGCCGGAGACGTGATTGTAATTCGCTACGAAGGACCCAAAGGAGGTCCGGGAATGCGAGAAATGTTAGCTCCCACCGCTGCCATAATTGGAGCGCGTTTGGGAGATTCGGTAGGTTTAATTACTGATGGGCGTTTTTCCGGTGGAAGTTACGGAACGGTAGTCGGACACGTTGCTCCGGAAGCTGCTGTCGGTGGAACTATAGCTTTGGTGGAAGAAGGAGATAGTATAACAATTGATGCCAGTGCGCGGTTGTTGCAATTAGAAGTATCTGAGGAAGAAATAGCTAAGCGTCGCGCTAAATGGAAACCACCCCAACCCCGTTATACGAAAGGTGTTTTGGCTAAGTACGCTAAGTTGGTTTCTTCTAGTAGTTTGGGTGCGGTGACGGATTAGAACAATTTTGGATTTTAGATTGGGAGTGAGGAGTTAAGAATTTTTTCCCCTCTCTCCTTGTCCCCTTGTCTCCCCATCTCTCCTTCCCAAGCTAAATCTAAATTGCAATTTGTATTTGTATTCTTTAACGCAGAGGAACACAAAGGTAAGCGCGGAGGAACGCTGAGGAAATAAATGTAGAGGGAAAGGTTATTTCAAACTAAACATGATAACAAGTCAATAATAAGTACATCCCGATCGCTTTGAAAAGTTAAAAATTTAACGATTCCTGAAGCACAGATCCATGTCTAATTTAATACTCTATCCGGCGGTTTCAACCGCGACTACACAGACAAAACCCCTCCGGGTTCACTAGTTTGGCGGGACGGAAACCGACACCACCAACTAGATTCACCGCCTACGCGGGTTCTAAATTTACTAGTCCACGCAGGTGGTGAGAGCAGCCCCGTGCGGAGGTTCCCTCCGTTGAGGGGACTGCCGAACCCGAAGGGACTTTGCTTGTGTAGTAGCGGTTTCAACCGCCAGATATTCCGTTTAATTTTTATTGAAATCCCGATAATACTTTAATCCAGCCTAACCACCCCCTGAAATTCCCAGCACCGAGGGAAACACCATGAACACCTCCGAAAAACTAATCTGGCTACAAGAACGCACGGCTTTAGGAATACTCGATCCCGAACCAATAAACGCGATCACCAACCTTATTGAAGAAAAAGTTATCCCAGCAAACGAGCGTTTTGTGGAAGAAGAAACTCCACCCGCAGCACTCTATATATTGTTAGAAGGTAAGCTCGAAAGCGATAGTAAAAATAAAAATAATCCTGCTGCTTCTTGCGGTTTGCTTCCCGGTGCGGTGATTAATTTGCAAGAGTTGGTGTTGGATGAGTTAACTAAATGTTCGATGACAACTTTGAGTGAATGCCGTTTTTGGGTAGTAGCTGCGACAAAATTTAAAGAATTAATCGCACAATATCCCCAAATTCAAGGAGCTATTTCTCGTGGATTAGCTCAAGAAGTTGCACAGCTAACATCCGCACTTACTAACGAACAAGATCGTTCTCTTGCTTTACGTCCGTATTTAGTTACTAAAGCGCAACGGGGAGTTGTGGGGACAAGTCGTTATGCTGTCAAGTTGCGAGAACAAATCCGTGAAGCTGCCGACACTCGCGAATCTATACTAATATTTGGCGAACCTGGTTTAGAAAAAGATAATATCGCGGCTTTGATTCATTTTGGTTCTGATTTTCGCCGTCAACCGATTATTAAGATCGATTGCAGTATTTTACAGGTTAGCGGTGCGGATTTATTTGGACGTGCTGGTGGTAAACCGGGTTTAATTGCATGGTTGGATGAAGGTACTTTAGTTCTTAATAATATTCAGGAAACACCACCGGAATTATTACCAAAGTTAGCTGAATTTATCGAAACTCGTAGTTATAAGCCTGTTACTCGTCAAGGAGAACCTAAAGCAGAATCTTATACTAGTAAAGCCCGCATTCTAATTATTTCAGAACAAGTTCAGCCATTAATTAAACGAGTGGTTGATAAAACTATCAAAGCTCCACCCGTGCGGGTGCGGAAAACGGATATCAAAGCTCAAGTTGAATATTATATTAGTCTTTACGCTCGTTCTGAAGGCATTCGCAAACCGCAAGTAACCCCGGAAGCTTTACGTCGTTTGCAGTCTTACGATTTTCCCGGTAATTTAAAAGAATTGAAAAGCTTGGTGGAAAGAGCTATTGTCCAAGCTGATGGAGCAACGGAATTAACGGAAGAAATTTTTTGGTCTGCGGATACTAAGAAAAAACGTTTTCGCTTCAACTTATTAAATGGTTATCCACAGTTAAGAAAGTTTCTTCGCAGTGAATGGTATCCCGATCGCATCAATTATGGTGTTACTTTAATTGGATTTGCCGTTCTTATTGCTATTTTATTTCTTGGTCCGCAAACGCGAGATCAAAATTTTGGATTAAATCTATTTTGGGCTTGGTGGTGGCCTTTTTTCCTACTTCTATTCCCGTTTTTAGGTCGGATTTGGTGCGCGTTTTGTCCGTTCATGATTTACGGTGAAGTTACCCAGAAATTATCATTATGGCTGTTTCCCAGAAAACTTCAAAGTTGGCCGAGACACCAAGCTGAAAAATGGGGTGGATGGTTTCTATTCACCATGTTTGCTCTAATTTTTCTATGGGAAGAACTCTGGAATTTAGAAAATACTGCCTATTTGAGTGCTTGTTTGCTGTTATTAATTACCGCTGGAGCAATGATTTGCTCTGCTATTTTTGAAAGGCGGTTTTGGTGTCGGTATTTATGTCCTATCGGTGGCATGAATGGGTTGTTTGCTAAGTTATCAATGACAGAATTAAGAGCGCAGCAAGGTATTTGTTCGGCTACTTGTACAACCTATCAATGTTACAAAGGTGGCCCACAAAAAGGTGAAGGAATGGAAACAAATGGATGTCCTTTATATTCTCATCCCGCACAGTTGCAAGATAATCGAGATTGCGTGTTATGCATGACTTGTCTTAAAGCCTGTCCCCATCGCTCAGTTGAGTTTAATTTACGTCCCCCCGGTATCGAACTGTGGACAACTCATGTTCCTCATAGTTATGAAGTAGCGCTGTTATTTCTACTTTTAGGAGGAGTGTATCTTCATCGCTTACCTGAAATCAAAAAAGTGATGAATTTAGAATGGGATTTAACTGATTTTTGGCAGCATTCGGGTTTATCAATACTTTGTTTAATTATCCCCACAACCATTCCTTTTATAGCCTATGGTTTAATGCAAATTTTTTATCGCTTAAATTGCTATTTAAAAAAGACAAAATCTCAAAACCGAAATATAGTTAAACCTAAACCTTTTCTAGAACTTGCCTATGGTTATTTACCATCAGTATTAGGTGGTAGTTTAGCCCATTACTTACGTTTAGCTTTGAACGAAGCAGGACGGATATTACCAGTAAGTTTTGCTACTTTTGGTTTTGATGGTGCTTCCTTACCAATATTAGTAGCTCACCCCGCAGTCATCGCTTTTTTACAGGGTACTACTTTGATTTTCTCAACTTTATTTACCATATTATTAACCCAAAAAATCGCTCGTCAACCTTTACGCTGTTTGTTTTGGCAACACTTCGCAGCGATCACCTTAACAGTAAGTATGTGGATAATTATTGTATAAATTAGATATCAACATTAAAAGTGGCTAATTTGAATGAGGGGTATTACCCGGTATCGTAGATAGCAGTGAAAGGCTCTTCCACTTTAAACAAAGACTGACAAAGATGTTCATCTTCACATCTATTTGATAAAATAGTTTTATATCTTTAACAAAATTTAATCTTTGCTACGTAAAATTTATGTGATTCTATTTATACTAAAGAAAATAAATTATAAATTCATTGCAAGCAATGAGTATTCTAAGACTTATAAAAATCACTTCTAGCTTACTTGGTATGTAAATGTTTAACTGGTTAATCGTATTTTTAAATTAGTCGTTTATGTCATGCAGATACTAAGGAACTAATAGTAAGAAAGCTAAGTCCTGGAAATTGTATTAAATGCATATAGCTTTGGTCTATCGTTAAGTGTTCTATTAAATCGGAGCTAAGTTCTACGGCTAGATAGGTTTTAATTTTGTTGACTTAATTGTCATCAAATTTGTTATCCCCTTTAAAAAGCGGAAACGTTTAAAGTAAACTTTCAAGCTAAAATAGCTGTCTAATTATTAATTGATTCTCAATTGATTAAAAATAATTTTACGTTTTATTTCTCAGTATATTAGGCAGAAACAGGACTACATTAGGTATCATAAATACTTTATAAAGTAAACATTTTCTCACCTAATTTGTCTTTAAACGCCTTATTCTTTAATTGCCAACTCAAGACATATCCTGAAACGCTTGAGGGAAGGTTGAAAATATTTGATATCCCCACAAACGAGACAACATATGTCTGAATTTGGGCTTGTATTAAAGGCAATAATATGAAAAAAAAAATTAGCGAACTTGCTATTTTTGGCGGTTTACCGACTTTTTCAGAAAAATTACACGTAGGTCGTCCGAACATTGGTTCTAGGCAGATTTTGCTACAGCGTATTAACGATGTTTTAGATCGAAAATGGCTGACAAATAACGGACCTTTAGTACAAGAATTTGAGCAAGAGATAGCTTCTTTAGTAGGAGTGAAACACTGCATTGCTACGTGTAATGCAACTGTCGGTTTACAAATTGCCATTAAAGCTTGCGAACTCAAAGGTGAAGTCATCATTCCTTCATTTACTTTTATTGCTACCGCTCATGCTTTACAGTGGCAAGGAATTGAGCCTATTTTTTGTGATGTTGACCCCCATACTCATAACATAGATCCGCAAAAAATTGAGCCATTAATTACAGATAAAACTACTGGAATAATGGGAGTACATTTATGGGGACGGGGATGTAATGTAGAAGCACTTCAAGAAATTGCTCGTCGCTACAGCTTAAAACTATTATTTGATGCCGCTCATGCTTTTGGATGTTCTTATAGAGGACAGATGATAGGTAGTTTTGGGAACGCAGAAGTATTTAGTTTTCATGCAACCAAATTTTGCAACAGTTTTGAAGGAGGTGCAATTGTTACAAACGATTCGGAATTAGCTAAAAAAATTCGTTTAATGAAGAACTTTGGTTTTAGCGATTTCGATTGTGTTGACGACATAGGAATTAACGGAAAAATGAATGAAGTATCCGCCGCTATGGGGTTGACATCACTTGAAAGTATAGATGATTTTATTGATATAAACATTGAAAATTACAAACAATATCAACAAGAATTATCAAACATTCCAGGGGTAAATTTAATAGCTTACGACAAAAAGGAACGATGTAATTATCAATACGTCATCGTAGACATAGATGAGTCAATAACTGGAATTGACCGTGACAAACTTTACCGAATTTTGTGGGCAGAAAACATTCTCGCAAGACGTTACTTTTATCCAGGTTGTCATCAAATGGAACCCTATCGTTCTCGAATTGCCGATATGGGTTTGATGTTAACAAATACCAGACATTTAGCAGCGCGAATACTAGCATTACCTACAGGGACGGCAATAGGAAAAAGAGAAATTAGTAAAATTTGTCAGATTTTAAGGCTTGCAACTACAGGGGGAAAAATAACCAATGAAATGCTCTACCAAAATGTTTGTGCATGCTAATACGCAATCTCAAGAAAATCAGATCAAAGTAAGTGTATCTCTAGTTACTTTTAATCATGAAAAATTTATTGCACAAGCCATAGAAAGTATACTGTTGCAGGAAGTGAATTTTAATTATGAAATCATCATAGGTGAAGATTTTTCTAGCGATAAAACGCGGAAGATTGTGATTGACTATCAAAAACAGTATCCAGATAAAATTCGCTTGATATTACCTGAAGAAAATTTAGGCTGTTACGGTCAAAAGATTTTTGTACAAACGCTTCAAGCAAGCCTGGGTCAGTACATTGCTTTGTTAGATGGTGATGACTATTGGACTTCTCCCTACAAGCTACAGCAACAAGTAGATTTTTTGGATAGTCATTCTGAATGTGCAATTTGTTTTCATGACGTGACAATAAATTTTGAGGATCAAACTGCATTACCTCGGAGATATAACGATTTTGAGCCAAGTCAATTTTCCGATCTAGAAAACATTTTAAAAAGCAACTTTATCCCAACCTGTTCAACTTTATATAGAAGAGGTTTATTTGATGGATTTCCTGACTGGTACTACGATACCGTTTGCGGAGATTGGGTACTTCATATTTTAAATGCAAGACATGGCAAAATCGGCTACATCAATGAGTTGATGGGAGTTTATCGGGTGCATAGCAACGGTTTATTTAGCGGAATGAGAAAGATACAGCAGTCAACAGAGGTGATTAAATGTTACGGGCTTTTAAATGAATATTTGAATCTTGAATACAACCATATAATCAAATCGGAAGAAATTTATCGTTATTTAACTTGTTTTTCAATTTATCAAAAAGAGGGAACCAAGTTTCAGAAGAAACAATACATTCATAAGTTATTTGTAACTTTAGTTAGTCATCCGTTGATTAGCTGTATAGCAATTTCCAAGTTGATTAAGAGAATTATTCTTTTAAGAATTAATCGCAGCAAATGGCGGCTTAGAAAGCAGAAACTTAAACTGCTCACCCATGAATATTCAAGTAATTGATTACCAAAACCCTCTGTGGTTGCAAACTTTACGAAAACTACGCTACGATGTTTATCATTTACCAGAATATGTTCATTTGGAAGCAAAAAGAACTCACACGGTAAGCCAAGCTTTTGTAATTATCGACAATGAAAAAATATTTTTTTTACCTTTTTTACTTCGTTCTTGTAACGATATATTAGGTTCAAACGCACAAGATTTTTCTGATGCAATATCTCCATATGGTTATCCTGGTGTTTTATTAAGTGAAGCAGCTATTAATAGTTCTAGTTTTACAGATTTTGCTTTTCAGGAATTAAATAATTATTTAAAATTAAAGGGTATATGTTCGGCATTTTTTCGGCTACATCCTATTTTAGGTAATAGATCGAATCAAATATTTTCGCAAGACACAATGAATAAAATTGGTGAAACAGTTTCCATCGATTTAAAACTTTCAGAGTCACAAATTTGGGCTAATACCAGAAAAGGTCATCAAAGCACAATCAACAAGTGTAAGCGACTTGGATTTACTGCTAGGATGGTAAACTTAGTCGAACACGTCGAAAACTTTCAAGTGATTTATGAAGAAACCATGAATCGCGTAGCAGCAAAAAAATCTTATTACTTTGACCAAGAATATTTTTCCGATTTACTTAACTTAAATGAAAATATTCATTTATGCATAGTAGAATTAGACTCAGAAATTGCCGCAGCCTGTATACTTTTTGAATGTGGTGGAATAGTTCAAGCCCATTTAGGTGGGACTAAAAACAAATTTTTACAGCAATCTCCCTTCAATTATTTATTAGATTACGTTCGATATTGGGCAAAGCAACGCGGTAATGAATTAATGCACATAGGAAGTGGTGTCGGAGGTACAAAGGACAGTCTGTATCACTTCAAGACCGGTTTTTCCAAACAAAGACATGACTGGTTTGCGCTGCGATTGATTCCAGATCGAGAAAAATATAATTACCTAACTCATCTACGAGCAGAATCTTTGAATACTGGAGTTGATAAATTATTTCATTCAAGTTTCTTCCCTGCTTATCGTTCAAACGGTACTTAGACGTAGATTAAGCTATAAGTTTTAAGTCATTGAGTAGCTGTACAAACTCAATTTAATATTTGGTTTATATTGGAAACACGAAATACTTAAAAATGATCTAACTAAACTTAACGGTAAATATATAGACAATGCACGCTTAACTATTTATAAACAGCCGGCACTTTATAATTCTTCTGTATTTTTGTTTGAGGAAACACTTTGTTCTAGATTAATGTTCAGTTTTTTCCAAGATTGAGAAGTAGAATTAAGTTTAATTATATTTTGGGATAATGTTTGACCGTTAATTTGTAAATTGTAATCACCTTGCATTAAGTTTTCTAGATAGTAAACGCCAGCACTATTGGTAATTGAAAAATATTTCTTTCCAGTTTGAGATATTGCTTCGACTGTTGCACCAGCTAATGCATTTCCTTGTTTGTCCTTTACTACTCCTGAAACAGTGTAAGCCGGAACTAAGGGAATTGAAACTGGGGTGTAACTACCAGCGACAACTTCTACAGCATAAGCTGGTATTGAAGCTTGCCAATCAAAGGGGAAACCTGCGGGATCTAAATCGAGACGGTATTTGTTCGGAGATAAATTAAGCGAAGTCCAATTACCTGTTTTTTCTAGCTTAGTTGAACTTAAAGCTTGGTTGTTAAGCGAAATCAGCAAGTTTAAGTTATCTCGATATAGTTTTTCACCTGAGTCGCGCTTACCATTAGCATTTTGATCGAAAAAAGCTTGAAGCAAGATACCACCTTCAGTCCGCAAACTGCGATCGCGTCTGTTATTACCTCTTAATCCACCTTGCAAGTTAAGACTAGGTAAAAATTCTAAGCGAAATGCAGACCTATCCGATGTTAAAGAAGCACCTTGATATCTTCCTCGCAATTTCACTCCTGGAAAAATAGAAGTGCTAACAGAGGCAAGTAAACCAGAGCCTTGAGAACCAATTCCATAACCTAATTCAGTTTCCCAAACAGGACTACCATTGTAAATTTCTTTTTTTGAGCGATATCGCCAATTTAAACTCAATAAATCATTATCATCACCCGAGTTCAAGTTTGTCTCATAACCTAAAACCAAAGCATGTCCTTGGTTTGTATATCTGTTGTTACTGAAATAATAAGCTAATTCAGAGTTAGTTCCAGTTTCGCTTCCATCGGAGAAGAGTTCTATTTGTCCTAATCTTTGTAGTAAATTCCATTGCCATTGATTTTCTGTATTTACACTTAGATTCGCAAAGGTGAAAGCATTGCCACGACTGCGAATAAATCGCGCCCCAACTTTTGCAGGTTGTTGACTGTCGAGGACACTAAATACAGATAGATCCGGTTTTAACTGCCAATTAGCATAGAAACGACTGCCAAGAAAGTTACTGCTAAAGTTCGCCCGGAAATTTGTAGAAGGTATAAAAGTTATATCGCTATTAAAACGCCAATCACGATTTTTTTCGCCTGTAATTCCCGGTGTCAAGCTCGAAAGTGCCACTGATAAAGGAAATTTACGTGGCTGCCAATAAATTTCTGTTAACCCCCGTACTGAACCATTCTGAACGGCACCCAACCCCAATGTTAAATCTTCTGATACTCCCCAACGTTGTGTAACTCCACCGCGAAAATCTGTAAATTTACCGAGTAAGCTGTCAGTAAATTGACGTTCTGCTCCAACTGAAATCACTAAAGCTGATGCACCTTTGGGTAATTGTCCGGGAACACTGTTCAAAGTAACTTCTCGAATTTGCGGTTGAGCAGTAAGTCTACCTTGAGGGTAAAGATAAACTTGATATTGGGTAAAGGGAATTTCACCTTTAACAGCAACATTATCAAATTCGTAAGTACCATTACTATCTACTAAGACTTCACCAACTAAGCGATTAGTAAAACTTTCTACTAACTGCACCAAGGTTCCCGGTTCAGCCTGTCCTGTCACAGTTCTTCCTAGTTGAGTTGCTTGCAGACGCTGCTCTGGTAACGTGTTGAATGCAGATTCTGATGGTGCAAAGCCTTGACGTTGAATGGTAGTAAAACCCCAATAACTACCACTATTTCCCATATTCGACCAAAAGGGACTCTGAGAACCCACAATGTAATCCGCAGTTTCTGTTTGTCGTAAAAATTGAGCTTCGGCTAAATTCCATCTTTGCTGATCTTGGAATTGTAATCGTTCGGTTCGTAAAAACCAGCTACCACCGAAAGCTGTTCCAATAGCACTAACATCACCTTGCCAGTTTGTCGATTGATTTTCACCACCTTGAACTGTTAACCGTTGAGACACAGAAGATAAAGAAAATTTGGGCGCTTCTAACCTTGGTAAACCTTCTAAATTTACAGGTGTCTCATCAATTTTGTCAAAAAAACGGCGGTTTAACTGTGGAATATCGAGACGGATAGCATACTCTCTCATATCAAACTCAGCACCAACTCCAAAGTATTTTTTTAAGTCTTGAATAGAAAATACTAGTCCTAATTTAGGATCGGAGGTTAGCTCGTCTAGATTTATTCGAGTAGTAACAGTAGGCGATCGCAATTCTACTCGTCCATCTGGTAAGTTTTGAGCATTAAAGCCCAGGATGTTGAGAACTTCATTGTATGGCAGCAGCCAGTTTTCAAATTCTATGACCTGAGAACCATCTTCTCTACCGCGTACTAACATACTTTTTCTCAGATTCCGTGTCCCATTTAAAACTCCCACAGGAAAAGTTATAAATTGGGACGATGAGGAAAGTGCTGTTGGACTGGTATCAATACTATTCGTATTTGGTGTTGCAGACGGTTGTATTTTCGATTTATTAGAGGGAGTCGCAAGGGAATTTTCACCCTTGAGTTCAGAACTTGTAGGGATTGGAGTTTGAGAAATATTAATTTCTGTAGAGGCTGGAGATGGCTGTATTTTTGAGTTATTAAAAACAGGTAAAGCTTTTGCTGGAGTTGGTGTTTGATTGTAAGTCTCAAAGTTTGTAGAGACTGGAGACTCTAATTTTTTGGAGTTTTTGAGTTGAGTTATTAAGTTAGCTCTAGTGCTTTGATTCTTTTTAATTTTGTGTTTAACTTCTTTTGTACTAAAGTTTTCCTCTTTGATACTTGAACTTAATTCCATTTGCATGAACTCTGGAGGTGCAGCAGTGCTGTTATCAAAACTATCAATACCATCATTTCTGTTTGGTTTCTGGGTAGAAACAGATGTTTTAGATGATAGAAACTGCTGCGACTGTGGAAGATAATCTAAGGCTGGTGTCGCGACATCTGTCATTTTGCTTCCCCGACGTACCGACCAATATTTACTGGAACTTGAAACGATAAACTTTGAGATTTTTCATTCTGCTTCCAAATTAGTTTGCCACTAAGTTCGTACTGTCCTGGAGGTAAAAGTGAAGATTTTTCGGATAAAGATTCAATCAGAAGATTTCTTTTACTAAATGAAATTATAGTTGCTGGTTGAGTATTACCTTTACGAATAACTTTTCCATTCTGTTTCAATTCCCAAGATACAGCAGTACGTACAGAAGCAGAACCTTGGTTTTGCACGAGTAAGCGTAACTGGTTTTGTTGTTCGTCAAAGCTGCTATTGCTAACTGCTAATAATGGTGTTTGATTACCTTTTTGAATATATACTGTCGTTCCTACTCTAGTAATCATTCCGACATTTTTTGCGTTTGTACTATTATTTTTGACAAGACTTTCAGCAAAAACAACAGCACGATATTCGCCATCAGGTAAATTTGGATCTAACAGAGTTAGTAGACGAATTTTACGCGAACTTTTGGGTGAAATAGTTAGTTCTCTGGGTGAAAATTGCAAATACGAACTCAAGTCCCAATCGCTAGAAGATAATATTTGAAATTTCCCTTCTTGATTATAAGTAAAAGGTGCTGCAAAAATACTTACTCTAATTGGTTCATCGCTAGAATTACTAATATTAATTATTGATTCCGAACGACCGCGCACTGCTTGCGCTTCAATAACTATAGGTGAGGCTCCAACTTGAGCATTAACACTGTTATGGGTTAATAGAACGCTTGATAAAGTGATGCTTCCAAAACAAAAGTATGGAAATAGATTACGCAGAATATTTAACATATACAGGGTGATTTTGTTAATTTATAATAAAGATTAGAGCTTTAATTAAATAATGAAGAGATATTCAATTACTGCTCAATAATGACGGTAAATACACCCTGATTAAATGATAATTACGCAACGTCTTTCAACTTAGTCAAGCCGACAATTCTCAAGCTTACAAATTAATTAGGAGTTGCAGTGACAATTACTTTAAATCTATAATCTCCCGTGGGAATTGGCGAAGCACTAGTTGCAGTCATATCTACCTTAATTGTACTTTCAGCATTACCAGTAATTACCTTGCCAGTGGTACCGGGAAGACCGTCTAATAATGAAGCCTTTACAGAAAATGTAGCCCCTGTTGGTGCGGTAACAGCTTCGGGTTCAGAGGCTGTTACTACAGCGCCTAATAGACTGCTACAAATAACTTTAACCTCTCCAGAAGTCGCGCCATTATAAGTTGCAGTAGAACCTAAAGAAGTAGCACTGAATAATGCATTAGGAGTGACAGTACCATCTGTTTTGCTATTAAATTGACACCCAGAGGCATAAGTACCATTAAAGAAAACATCCTGGTTTGCTGGAACAGCTTGGGCTGAAAAAGATACTCCAAAAAAAGTACCACTAAACATGATGGCGGAAATGATTAATTTGCGATTAAGCATGGATTTGTTGTTAATTTACTAATGTTTGTTTTATATAAGTAATGCTTTAAAAATCCTCATAAAGTGCTGATCTATCCCAAAAATTCCCTCTAAGAATAGCTCTTTTAATCTCAAGCCGTATTCAGAATTAACACGGCTCCTATTATCAAAAGTGCAGAAATACTTTTAGGTTGTGGATAGATAGTTACGTGTATTTAGTATTTACAATACTAATAAACACAGAAATGGCAAGTTCAAAAGTAGAGTTAGAACTTCACATCTGCGTATAACACTTCATAATAATTTTTATAGCCTTACCCCTTGCTGTAAGTTATATCTTTGGTTTCATGTTTATGACACGTTAATTACACGGAAATTGCATAATAAATTGAGTTTAAAATACGTGTAAAGACGCAACTAATAAAAATAAATATCAGCCATTTGCTATTAACAAAACGGCCGAATTAGAATAACAGTATGCCTTATACAATAAAGCTGTAATCCATGTCTAACAGGCTATATAGGCGCTAATTTATTAGATTTTAGGCTTGCTAATCTGCTCTATATATGATTTATTTTTAGCAACAAAAGGAGATCAAAAAAGCAAGGTTGTGATTTAAATCACAGTATTTTGGTGTTTATATCACATTGAAAATCAAGCAATTTGAATACTATTTCTTTAACGAAGATTAATTGTAACAATTATGACGCTTTTAATCTCAGATTTCAAAATGACATCAAATGACTTTATTTTATTTATATATTTTTTGAATAGTGTGTGATTAGGTAAAAACAGGATTTTTACTTTTGTTTTTTAGCGTTTGCTTAAAAAGATCAATATCCGTTAAAAAGTAAGTTTAGATTTATAAAAGGTTATAGGTGTTAATGCCATCGTTGTTTCGTCTTTCCAAAACAGTTACACCCAATTAATTTTGTCTAACTTCTGATTACTTTTTAATATCGTTAGTTCAGCTACAGTTCTTGTGGGTGTAGGTGAGCCAAAATGTGAATAAACGCTTTTCTAATGCAGCTTTCCGTACCAATTATGCTGCTTTTATATGAAACCCCGAATTATTGTTTGTAGTTTAGGACGCACTGGATATAAAATCTTTCGTTTGCTCAGACAGCAGGGAGCCTTAGTTGTCGGTATCCATCATCAAGCTATTTCTGGTGAAAGAGCGGGAGATGTAATTGTTGGTGATTTACACGCAGCTAGTACTCTGAAAGCCGCAGGAGTTCAACAAGCGAACACTTTAGTCATTGCTGGAGGTGATGATGCATTAAATTTATGGATTGTAATGCAAGCGCGAGTATTAAATCCCCGGATTCGGATAATCAACCGCTTTTTTAATACTAGTTTGGGCGAACGTTTAGATTATACTTTACCCGACCATTTAAGTATGAGTGTTGCGGGTTTGGCTGCACCCGTATTTAGTTTTGCAGCATTAGGGAATAAAGCGATCGGACAAATAAAATTATTTAAACAAACTTGGCCCATACACGAAGAGTATATTCATTCCTTCCACCCGTGGAACGGTCGCAAACTCGATGAATTATGGGAAGACCGATCGCGAATGCTGATTTATTATTTACCCGTGGAGGGTGATTTAGATCTAGTATCAGCAGTCATGTCTGGACAAGAACTGCAAAAGGGCGATCGCCTCATTGTCGGTACTCAACCCCAAGTCCGTACTACTCGCAAGTCACTGATTACAAAATTACTCAAAGTCATCACGAATTTACGGCAATTTAGACATCACGCTCAGTCGGTGTTGGTAGGAGCAATGTTGCTAATGATAATTATTTCAATCGCAACTCTTACTTATGTCTCTACCGACTTGAATATGTCTGTAATTGATGCCCTGTATTTTTCTGTAGGTATGATTACTGGGGCAGGTGGTAACGAAAAAGTAGTCGAACAAGCTCCTACAAGTATCAAGCTATTTACCGTCGTCATGATGCTGGTTGGTGCAGCGATATTTGGTATTTGGTATGCTTTGCTCAACGATTTTGTACTGGGAACCCGTTTTAAACAGTTTTGGGATGTAGCACGAGTACCCCGACGCAATCACTATATTGTCTGCGGCTTGGGTGGTATTGGGATCAAAATTGTTCAGCAACTCCATGACAGCGGACAGGAGGTTGTAGTCATTGAACCCAACAGCAACGGTAAATTTGTAAATACCGCTCGCAGTTTGGGTATTCCCACAATTCATGGTGATGCTAGTTTTCCAGAAACTCTTAAGTCTTGTAATGTTGCCACCGCAGCCGCTTTGATTGCCGTTACTGGCAACGATGCAACCAATATCGAAATTGCTCTCAAAGCCAAGGGATTATCATCGAAAATTACCGTGGTAGTAAATTATGCAGAGCCTGACTTTGCCCGCATGGCACAGGAAGTATTTGACTTCGAGGCAGTCTTAAGTCCCGCAGAGCTTGCTGCTCCAGCATTTGCCGCTGCTGCCTTGGGCGGCAGAATTCTCGGCAACGGCATCACCGCCGATAGCTTATGGGTAGCCTTTGCGACAATAATTACACCTTCACACCCATTTTGCGGTCAGAAAGTCAAAGAAGCAGCCATGTCCGCAGATTTTGTACCTTTATATGTAGAAACCAACTCCCAAACCATCCACGGTTGGGAATTACTCGAAACCTGTTTAAGCGGTGGGGATATGCTGTATTTAACAATGCCCGCAACTCGCCTGTATCAATTGTGGCGCTATACTCCTAAGATTGATGCTGTCAATTATTGATTGGGAATGGGGAGATGGGGAGATAGGGGGATAGGGGGATGGGGAGATGGGGAGATAGGGGGATAGGGGGATGGGGAGAGAAAAGGGGATAATTAAACTGTTAATTCTTAACTCCTCACTGGTTGGTGAGCTTGTCGAACCATTAACTATTCCCTGTTCGTTGATAACTAGTTCAAAGATTTTCGACTACGCTCAGAAGATATTGCGGAATATGAAGGCGATCGCAAACTAAGATTTTTTATCAGTCTGCTAAGGAATGCAATTCCCCGCTCTTAGCCTGCAACAAATAATTAGCTAACTCGCAAAAACCTTCACCTTCTGAATTCTCGGTAATATAAACGGGTTTATGTTCTAACTTATCAATATATTCCCGTACATTCGCAACACCCACGGATACACCAAAATAATTCTTGTCAAACAAACTTTCATCATTGGGACTATCACCGACAGTTACAACTTCATCTAAGCTATATTCGGGAAAATATTCTCGCAGCACTTGCGATAAACCAACAGCTTTATCCTGCTTCAAAGGTTTGATATGACATTGAACGTTGCTGTAAGTAAATCCCCAGTCTAATTCCTCACATTGGTGTGAAAGTGTTTTTAATGCAGCGCTATCTAAACCCGCAACATCAAAAGTCCAATCGGTGATGCGAAAACGATTGTCGGAAGATTCTTGAATTTGCGGAAAATCAAGCTGTAATTGCTGAAAAACAGCCGCCAAATCTCTTCTATACTTATCTAAATCTTGTATCGACGTAATCGCAACCGCTCGATCGCTTTGAAAAGGATAAAACAAACCGCCATTTTCGGCGATCGCCCCTATCACTGGTAAATAATACGCTAAACCGCTAACCCAACCAGCGGAGCGCCCGGTAACAATTATCACTTTGATCTTAGCTGCTGCTAAATTTTGTAAAGCTTGCAGCAATGCGGGAGTAAATTTACCCTTTGTAGTTAAAGTCCCATCCATATCTGTAGCCACAAGACGGATTTTGGTCAAGCAGTTGCTGTAAGGAGGCTGAGGAAGTGATAAGGACATTTAGATTGGGGAATTTGGAGGAAAAAAGACAGAATTAAAAGTTACTTTCTAGTTGATTTCTAGTCAATTTATAAATTTTTCCAAGAAAATATAATCATATCGCAAAATGAAGCCGCGAATTTGGGCATCCTAACAATCAGGAGTCCAATTTTGATTGTGCTTATTATGCCAACTTTAATCCTTCTTGCTCAATCTAAGCCAGCGAACACAGCGAAAACAAAGACATCTCAAGAGGTAGCTCCAGCTACGAATACTCCAGATGCTCAATCACTTCCATTACCAATAATGATATCTGGAGGACTTACTTTGATGGTGATTGCGTTGATCATTTATGGCAAAATCCAAATCCGTCAGCTAGAGAAAAAACTTAAATTTGAAAAATTTCGCACACGAGAGTTAGAGAAAAAACTAAAGCTATCACTCCAAACCATGCGAAAAATGGAAACAAACCCCGATTTAATTAACTCGCGAGAATTCAACCTCGATTATTTGCGAATGCGAATGGAAGAAGAAGTTTTTCACTTTGCGATCGTTAACCAGATAAAAATCAAAATTAAAGAAAAAATTTCTCAAGCACTACGTCCCAACCACGACCAAAAAGGAACTGTAGGAATTGCTAATAGCAGTGGAAGACAGGTAGATGAAACCTTTGATGTCGAGTATGAAACTGGTGCTGCGACAAATAATGGTAAGCGAGTACTATTTCGCATTCAAATTCGGTTGATGAAATTGCCTACACAAGCAACTTCAGTCACCATTAGTCAATTGATTGACTGCGTTGAAACTTACCTAAGTCCCGCAGAAGACCATGATACCTGGCAGCCCACAATCCAAGGTAGAATTGCTTTTATGCATTGGGATCAAAAAGCCAAACCAACACCTTTACTAGTATTAGAACAATCAAACGAAGGTGTGAATGTAACTTTTCGTACTAGTCGTCCTGGTAATAGCGGCATCGTCAATCATTCTAATAAATAACAAAATTAGTTGGAGAGAATTAGCGACAAACAGTTATCTTTTTCATCTACCACATTAGATACTGTAACTATATTTTTAATGAATAGGGAGTAGGAAAAGATTACATTGGTAATCTAAAGCTGTTAGGAATAATACATGATTTGATATCCAAAAAATATCTTTACTCATCTACAACTGATTTTAGATGCATAAAATTTGACTGATTTAATCCAAAATTATTTCGGATATTAACACTTAACTGCTCACTGTTAACCGTTCACTAGTTAAAACACCATCTTCCATATTTATAATTCGGTCAGCAATATCTAAAATACGACTATCATGAGTTACTAATAAAATAGAAGTTCCTTGTACTTTAGCAAGATGCTGCATTATTTCAACAACATCTCTTCCAGACTGTTTATCTAAAGCTGCTGTCGGTTCATCAGCGAGTACTAATGGGGGATTATTTACCAAAGCACGAGCAATAGCTACTCTTTGTTTTTGACCACCAGAAAGATTGTCAGGAAAATAATCAACTCGATTTGCTAAACCCACTGATTTTAAAATATCTTCGGATTGAGTGATCGCTTCTTTTTGAGAAATAGATTGATTTAATTCCGCTGCTATTTGCACGTTTTGTCTAGCTGTTAAAAAATCTAGTAAATTATGTGCTTGAAAAATATAGCCAATATTACGTCGGGTGCTAACTAATTTTTTTGGACTAGCTCGATAAAGTTCTTCCCCCAAGAATTTCAAACTTCCTTCTTGTACCGAACGTAAGCCACCAATTAAGCTAAGTAAAGTAGTCTTACCCGAACCAGAAGGACCAGTCATTAGAACAATTTCACCCGGATAAATATCCAGATTAATATTATACAAAATTTGTTTTTTTAGCTCACCTTTTCCGTAATAGTGATTAAGATATTGAATGGAAATAACAGGTTCTTTACTCATCATAAATGTATTAGTTATAGGATTTTGGATTTTGGATTTTAGATTTTAGATTTTGGATTGAAGTGAGAAGTGACGAGCTAATACCACCAGAGTTATTAATCAGTGTCATCAGTGTCATCCACTTAATCCGTGTTCGGAGTAATTTTCTTATAGATAATTGATCATTGATTAAAAAATGTCCGCTGGGTCGGCTGATTTCAACTTTTTAACGGCAATTGTACCGGAAGTAAAACACATCAGAATAGTTAAAATTAGTACCGTAATTGCTCTACTGCTACTCATGAAAACTGGTAAAAGAGTAGCCGCTCTTGCCTGTTGGTATAAAAATAAAGCAACAGCAAATCCTGGTAAATATCCCAAAACAGCCAAAATCAGGGCTTCTTGAAGAATTACAACTAAAAAGTAATTGTGCGGATATCCAATTGCTTTGAGAGTGGCATATTCAACTAAATGATCTGAAACTTCGGTATAAAGTATTTGATAAACAATCACAGTTCCGACAATAAAACCCATGATTGTTCCCAAAGTGAAAATAAAACCAATTGCCGTACTGCTTGCCCAAAAGCTTCTTTCAAAATCAACAAATTCTTCTTTTGTTAAAACGCTAACATCTGTATTTAAATAGCTTTTCAACTGTTGAGCAACAATTTTTGCATCTGCACCAGGCTTTAATTTAATTAAACCAATATCAATTAATCCGGGCTGACGATTGACAAAAATTCTCAGAAAATTAACATCGCTGGTAATTAAATTTCCGTCTGCTCCAAATGAAGCACCAAGAGTAAATAATCCTCCAACTTTGACTAACTTTCTTCTAACCTCTGCCGTAACATTTTTCCCTTGTTCAAACTGAGCCGTGATTGTTCCATATTCCTGTCGAGAAGAACGGTCATATAAAACGACATTTGGTAATTGAATTTTGTCTAAATTTTCTTGAACACCGGGAAGATTAAATACATTATGTTGGGGATTCATTCCTATAACCAAAAGATTTCTAGGAATACCAGTTTGGGGATTTTTCCAACTTGTATAGTCTATATATATTGGGTAAACCGACTCTACCGGCTGTAAATCTAGAGCTTGGTAAAGTCTATTTTGAGAAAAAGTTTTCATCGACAGTAAAGCACTCGACTGACGATTAATTAAAACAATATCTCCTTCTAAACTATTGTGTAAACGAACGTTACTGTAATACAAAGAATCGCGGAAACCAAGCTGCATAAACATTAAAACATCCGCAAAAGCAATTCCTGCTAATGCTACTGCTAAACGAGCCGCTTCACGCTTAAGTTGTAACCACGCTAAAGGTAGTTTTGCCATATAAAATTTTGGATTTTAGATTTTAAATTTTGGATTAGAAGTAAGGAATTGGGTCTTAATCTTTAATCTTTGACCTTTCTCCTTTAACCTTTTAAATTTGAATCGTAGCAATCACTTTAGCGTTGGTTAAACCTGCTACTCTCTGTGCATCTTGTTCGGATAGAGAAATCTTGACTTCTACAACTCTGGCATCTACATCTGCCGCAGGGTCATTATTTAGTACATCTTTCTTACCTATTTTTCTACCAATTTCAGATACAGTCCCCTGTAGATTGCCGCTGAATGCTCCATTATCACTAACTATGGAAGCTAACTGTCCCAGACGTACTCGACCAATACCCGATTCGGGAACTTCAGCTACAACAATCATTTCGTCAGTACGTCCAATTTCAGCAATACCCTCAGCACTCATCGTTTCTCCTGCTTTGGTATGTATTTCTAAAATTTCTCCGGTAATTGGTGCGATTACATAACTCAACTTCATATCCGCTTCGGCTTTTCTCATTTGCGCGATCGCACTACCAACTTGAGCTTGTGCCATTTGAGCGTTACTAGGACGAATTTCTTGAAGTCTCTCTAAATTTGCTTTCTCTTCTTCTATTTGTTTTTGTAAAGTTATCAGGGTTTTATTTTGATTTGCTCTTGCTTCTATAAGCTGTTGTCGTAGAATTGCGATGGTTTTTCCTCTATCTGCTGTCGCTTGAGCAAGTTGTTCTCGCAAGCTGGCTATTACTTGTCTACGACTAGCTTGACTTTCGATTAATTGCTGAGTTGCAGTTTGTGCAGTCAGCTGTCTGCGATCGCGTTCTTGTTGAGAAATCGCACCTTGTCTATATAGTTGTTCGTAACGTTGAGCATCGACTTGAGCATTTTTAGCTTCTGCTTGGACTCTCGCTACTGTTGCTCTGAGAGAATCTTGTTGTCCTTCTAGTTCCACAGATAAACGATTTACCGTTGCTTGTTGAGAAATAGTTTCTCCCTGTAACTGTGCTTGCAAACGAGCGATTGTTGCATCGTTAGCTTTTTGTTCACCATCTAACTGTGCATTTATGCGAGCAATCACTGCTTGTTGAGCCTGAATTTCTCGCGGTGAACCGACTCTGACAATAGCTAGATTTGCACGGCTTTCTTGAATTTTGGCTTTTGCTTGTTCTAAGTTAGCTTGACTACCCGCAAAACTATCTAAAACGGCAATAACTTGACCTTTTCTTACCTTTTGTCCTTCTTTCACCAACAGTTGATCTACCCTCGATGTACCTTGTATCCCCGTTGGTGCAGAAAGTTTAATTACTTCTCCTTGAGGTTGCAAACGTCCAATTGCATTCACGCTACTTACTACAGGTGCGACTGGTACCTGTGTATTAGCCCCTTGCTCTATTCTCGCTTTAGTTAGTACTCCAGCAGTAATTGCTAACGGTACTGCTGCTGCAATACCCCACCAAAGTATCGATTTACCAGGTGGTTTCTCCCTTGGGACTGGTTTCTCACTCACCCTTGACATGGTATGTTGCTCCATACTTTTAATTTTGCAGAGCGGAAATAATCGTAATAAATAATTCCACCTCCAGCATTAAAGTTGCTAAAAATCATCAATTATTCTCGAAAAATAAGTTTAAAGAAGCTAGATGAAGTAAAAAAATAAAAAATTACATCTGCTGTATAATTGCTGTTTATTCAATCAGGAATTGTCATAGTGGGTAAGTTGCATGATGATTAAATTGTCCTAGCCAGATGATATTGATGTTTTTCTCAACTTTTGTTTTAAATGACAGTTTTTGATGAAATATTCAAGTATTTAAACTCCGTATTATTGTCTATTTGAGTAAAAGTAAAGCAGCAAAACTAAGCTTGAACTAAATTTATAACTTATTCATATCAATAGTTATATTTGCCTAAAGAATAATAATTGCAAATAAAATAAAGAAGTACTGCTGGATATTAACTTCCTAATACTTCGTATAGCAAATTTATTAGTTTTCTATAACTATATTTTACTTAAGCTAAATAAATTCTACATTCACAGTCCATATTAAAACGTAACAGAATCTACAGATGACTAATACGATAAAGATGGTTAAATAACTTGATTGTAAATGAATCATCTACATCCTTAGATAACTATTTTAATCTCAGTACAAATTACATATTCTATTAGTTGTAAATATTGGAGGAGAGCCTTCAAAATATAGTTTACAAGCTGAGCTTTTGAATTGGAATCAACAGAAAATTGGTACGAAAAAACCCGGCTTTATCAAAAAACCGGGTTGGTGAAATTATCATAAATTATTTAAGAAGGCATATCAAATAAAACAGTTGTCATATAATTTTCAGCCCATTCCGAACCAAAAGCCTTTTCTAACACGCGGCGAGTTTTATCGTTTTGCTGTTGTTTAGTACAGTAATTTAATTGTCCTTCCAGCAGCTTACTTGCTGTTTCAGATGAAACGGTTTTTGCAGCAATAGCATTTTGACAATGAATTTCTAAAAAACTTTCAACCCGCGAGAGAAACATCTGTTCTTCTTCAGGAGAACCAGGACGTATAAAAATGCAAAACTCAGAAAAAATCTCTCCCCATTCAGGTAATTCGCGAGGTTGGGAGAAATTGAGCGTAGGTAGCGCACCAAGTTGGGTATTGTAACTAGATGGTAAAGTACGGTTCATATTCAGCGGAGACAAATCGGCGATCGCAGCACTAATTTGACCCCTACCTCCGACCAAATCGCAACCAAACATCGGTAGATCGTATTCCGGATAAGGAAACATCACGCAATGCAAAATATCCAGCATTGAACCAACCTTTGCCAATTCCATGTGTAGCTTGCGGAACTGAGGAGTTTGGTAACAGCGATTTTCAATAGTAAGTTTTTCACCTTCTAACTTACCTTCCACATAACCCAACTCCGCAGGTAAATGATAAGGAGATAAATCCAAATGTTGATGCCAAACTTTTTCGATGCTATCAGCTAACCGACGTATGAGGGGATGTTGTTGCTCGCGGAGCGAAGATTTGGTTGCAGACGACATATTTAAACCAACAAATTCTATTTAATAGTCAGTCTACCGCTATGAGTTATTAGTTATCAATTGTAGTGATGGATGAGACGGATCGCTTTTGAGAAGTTCATAACACTCGTCTGCTGTTTCCTGAGTGTTTGCGGGCAAATCATCATAACATTTCCAAAATCTTCGCGTCGTATAATGCATCAAATTTCTCGGCAATGACCTGCTTTGAACTCAGAGATTGCTTCCTCAGCTAAAGCCTCCAGCTTACCGTCTGCAATGTCCTGCTCTAACTGCTCATCCCATCGCTGATAATCAACATCAAAGAACCATTGCTTAAGTTGGTGAAACTCATCTGATGAAAGTGTAAGAATAACTGCTTCAATTTGCTTAAGAGTTGACATATCGGTTCACAATTCTTTAAATTCAATCAAATTATAGCTTTTAGGTGGGGATTAATTCTCTATTAATTTTAAGTGAGAGAGCTTTTAGTTTTTTCCGGTTCCACTCAAAATCTATGAGCTAAATCCACCATTACCAAAATAGGATGCAAAGCGCTACTCTGTATAATATATTTTTGTTAATTTTATGCTTTTGAAAAAAAGAAATGAGGAAAATTCTTCAGTGAAATGTTAACTGTAAAATGATATTTTGTCCCTCATCTCCCTATTCCATCAAACCGTTGCTTCCGACTCCTTGACTTTAGCCTTCAACTTTTCTGGATCAATTGATTCCAATTCTCCACGATTGAGAGTCCAGCAACTGTCGGCGATCGCTAATAAATCTCCTGCATCATGAGTAACTACCAACAAAGTCCAATGTTCTTTTAATTTTGCTAATAAATTTACCAGTTGACGACGCATCGACCAGTCTAAACCGGCTGTAGGTTCATCTAATAATAATAAATTTGGCTGACGAATTAACTGTACTGCTAAAGCTAAACGTCTTTGCTGTCCACCACTTAAAGCGTAGGGTGGGGTTGAAAAAGATAAATGTTCTAATCCGACTTCGCTTAATGCGGTTCTAACTCGCTCTACCCCTAATTCCGGATGTCCTAAACGTAACTCTTCTAAAATCGTACCCCCGCAAAAATGACGCTCCGGAAATTGAAATACTAAACCGGCTAACTGCTGTATGTCCTCGGCTAAAAGTTCCCGTTCTCGCCAAAACAGCGAACCCGATGTCGGTTCCGCTAATCCAGATAAAATTTCCAGCAACGTACTTTTTCCAGAACCACTCGGTCCGATAATTAAACCTAGCTGTTGGGGTGCTAAATCTAAATTAATTGATTTGAGAATTGAATCATGACTAGCTGTTGGATGATAAATTAAATTTCTAAGATGAAGCATTGGTTAAGATTACTGAAAATCAGCCATTTATTAATTAACTATAAGCTTTGCTACATTTACCGATATACCATTCAATAAGCCTCTTAATTTATTGTGGCAGACAAGTTTGCTAATATTAGTCACAATAAAGCCTGGGAACCGCTGCAAATTTGCTCAGTCAAATTATTTATCAATACTGGATGTGAATCTACACAGGATATGGGTAAACAGTTTAAGTAATTATAAGTAAGATATAAAACCCATTCAACAGTAATAATTCTTAGGTTTAAGATGACTAAAAAATTTTCTTCAAGAGCAACTACCTCTAAAAAATTTGCAGATTTTGTTAAAACTGCTTTTACAACTGTAATAGCATTAAATGTATTTATAAATCCAACTATAGCCGCAGACCCATTTCCTCGCACTCAACCGCGCAATATTGGCGACAACACCGAAGCTGCATTTAAAGCAATCTTCGAGCGAGGTAACTATCAAACAGGACAAAAGTACCTCCAACAGGCAATCTCAAACGAGCCAAACGAACCTCTAGCTTATGCCATGCAGGCATCTTTAGCTTATCTCAAGCAAGATAATAAAACATTAGAAGCTTACAGTACAAAGACTTTAGATACAGCAGAAAAATTAATTTCCTCAGACCCATTGCGTGGCAATTTATACGCAGCAGTAGGTCATTTTCTAGAAGGAGCAGCAATCCTGACTCGCGAAGGTAAGGTTAGTGGTGTGCCGAAAGCACTAAGCCGCTTAGGAGAAGTTTATAAGTATTTAGACAAAGCCGAAGCCATTTCTCCCAAAGACCCAGAACTTAACTTAATCAAGGGTTATATGGATTTAATGCTGGCGGTGAATCTACCTTTTACCAATCCCCAACAAGCAATTGACAGATTAGAGCAAAACGCAGGTCCCGAATATTTAGTAAATAGAGGTATCGCGATCGCCTACCGCGACTTAAAAAATTATCCCCAAGCCCTAGCATACGTAGACCGCGCTTTAAAAGTAGCATCCGAGAATCCAGAACTATATTATCTCAAAGCCCAAATCCTCCGCGAACAAGCCAAAAAACAGCAAGACCCGCAAATGATGCAACAAGCACTTGCTCTTTTTAACCAAGCATTAGCAAAAAAATCCCAACTACCCGCAAGTGTAGTAAAACAAATCGAAAGCGAACAGCAAAGAACAACACAAAGTCTTAAATAGGAAATTGGGCATTGGTAATTGGTAATTGAGAATTGGGCATTGGTAATTGGGAAAAAGTTGGTGATAAGTAAGGATTTATAAATTTATCGTTCGTGGTTATTCGTACCCATTACCCATTACCCATTACCCATTACCCATTAGTTCTTCTAAAATTACTTTGTGTAGAAGTAACCTGGATATTAAAATCGAATGAAGATAGAATTCCGTGAGATTAATCCTTTTGATGTTTGGATTTGGCTGAGGTTTAGCACGGTTCCTTCCGAGCGTGAAAAGCAGTTTGTAGAAGAACTTTTTAATTCCTGGTTTTACTTGGGTAAATTAGGTGCTTTCAATGCTGAAAATCTCCAAGTGCAGGACACTGGACTTGATATTAGCTATTTAAATTATGACCAAGATGGTTATCAAAATAGCTTGTTATCGTTGATGCACAATATGGGCGAATTTGAATACAACGGTGATTGGGCGCGGTGTTGGCTTGATTTAGGAACTTCCGATGCGATCGCCATTGATATTCTTCTCAATGCTCTCACTCAGCTTGGTCAAGAATACGTCACCATTGATGAAGTCTACATTGGCGGCGAAAATACAGATTGGTCAATTGAAGATAGTGAAAGTCGTCCTTCGTTTATTTACGATAATTAGGAAAAATAAATGTATAAAGAAGGTAAAATCCGCGTTCTTGCTCTAGGAATAATCCGAGATAACAATAACCGCACTTTTCTTTCCGAAGGCTACGATCCAGTCAAGAAAGACAAATTCTACCGCGCAATGGGTGGCGGTGTTGAATTTGGCGAAACTAGTAAACAAGCCCTCCAGCGCGAATTTCAAGAAGAAATTCAAGCCGAAATAACCAACATTCGCTATCTAGCCTGTTTAGAAAACATATTTACCTTCCAAGGAAAGCCAGGTCACGAAATCATTCAACTTTACGAATGCGACTTCGTACACCCCAAATTTTACCAACAGCAACAAATCGCATTCAACGAAGGAGAACGACAAAAAACAGCAATTTGGATGGATACTGAAACCTTAAAATCCGGCAAAGTTCGTCTAGTTCCAGAGCAGTTTATAGAATTTCTCGGATAATAAATAAGATGGGGAGATGGGGAGACAAGGAGACAAGGAGAAATAATTCATAACTCCTAACTCCTCACTCCTAACTAACTGTCATAGCAGTTAAAATTGTCCAACCATCAACCAAAAACATTAGTAACGTAAATAATAATAAAATTAAGTACATCCACGGTTGCGATAAAGGGTAAACATCCGTGGTATCAATGCCCGTTTTTTCTTGTACAGTTCTTACAAAACGAGCAAATCCTGCTATACGCATCGGTAGTAAATAAGCTTTTTGGTCTTGACTCACAAAATAATAAACTATACCACCTTGCCCCGTAGTACGTGGCTTTAACTGTTGTACTTCCGACCAAGGTAAACACCAGCCTTTACGAAAAAACTTTGGTACCCAAGCAGCATAAGCAACCTGAATTCCTTCTTCATTTAAAATCACCCGTTCGGTCAAAACCGCGTATAGAATTACAAATCCACAGCTAATACCAACCCAAAGTAATCCAGGTGGTACAGGAGCATTTGTAAAATCAGCCAAGAAAGGTAACGGTAACGTTAGTGCTACATACAAACTCAAAAGCGTAATCCTAATTAAAGGAGATAGCCGAAAAACAGAAGAAGTTTCCATTGGAAATTGTGAATTGAAATGGCAAGATTAACTAAAATCGTCAATCATTTTTCAATTACATAGTAGCGATTAATTAAATATTTTTGACCTTTGACCTTTAACCTTTGACCTTTGACCTTTAACCTAATTAAGGTAAATACTTTTGCACTACAGTCCAACCACTTAGAGAAACCCACACAAATACAAGAAATAGAACGATATTGGTACTAACGTGAATGCGTCTAGCCCAAACCCAACCAGTACGAATCAGATTCGCACTTCCAGCAGATACTAAAACTAATAACACCGTAATTAGACCAGCACCTAAGTGTTGCGAATGTCCTAAAGAACCATATTCACCTAAAGTACCGACAATACCAATACCGAGAAGCAGTATCACCAAAGAAACCATAGTGATACCCATTACATAGTGGAGTATGCGTAGTCCGCCATAACCCCCTGGAAGCAGCGAGATAAAGCGGGGATTTTCGGATGTTCTAGTACGAAACATCCAAATACCCGTCACCGCTAATAGTAAATAAGCCAGTAACGACAAACCCATCGACCACGCCGCGATTTTCCACAACCAAATAAATGAAGGTAGATCCATATTTAGGATTGTAGATTGCTTTGGGACATATGGGGAGATGGGGGGATGGGGAGATGGGGGGATGGGGGGATGGGGAGACAAGGGGACAAGGGGAAATATAACTCCTAACTCCTATCTCGCGATCTAAAATCTATTGACGCACAAGCGTCTTCCCGTAGATTAATCTAAAATCTAAAATTATACAATTCTTAACAAATAAAAACGGGTCACTGATTGAGCGACCCAAAAATAGAGAAAAAAAAATTTTGGTTATTTTGATTATATAGATGTAAAGCCAACGATTGTTAATGGTTTTGTTGTATCTCCGATTTTTGAACTGATTGAGGACACAAAGGAATTTTTATCGATGGAATCACTATTGGGATTATCTAAATTTACTTGCAAATCAGAACTATTTGCTTCGTCAAATGCAAGGCGATCGCACGGAATAGTATCCGATAAAATTGCACTTGCCATCATCCCCGTATGAATTTCTAATTGAGCTGATTCGGGTGCTTCAAAAACTAATCTTTGTCCGGGAAAAACAACCCGTTCAAAATACCAGTTAGAAATGTTGGAGATGCGAGCCACCTGTATTTTACTTGTGGCATTAACGTAGCAGCAGAGAAATTTTCCCTTTGGATCGGGAGGTAAAGGATCTAATATTTGAGCCATAACTGCTGGGGAGCTTGTCGCCACAATTCTATCTTACATTAGCAAAATTAGCACGGACGATCCCCGCCTACTGTAACCTTGAATACCAACTGGCTATTTGTATGCTATTTCTACCTTAAGATATATTCCAAATATGAAACTTTTGTAAAATTTTATGCCTTTTTTGCAATTATACATTAATAGATAATCGTAAAAATATTTTGATGAAATTTATCCAATTATTTAACCCAGTTTGACAAACTTTGGAGTATTGATATATCGAGCCTTCTATAAGCAACTAATTATCGTGAATATCAAAAGAAAAAGTAGCAATTGTTATTTGCACAAGTAATTAGGAGCAAGGAAGCTAGTTATAAGTTGAGAGAATATTTTTTTTCTTTGTCACGTTGTAAGCGCTTTCCTCTACCTGTATAGGTTTAAGGAATTCTATGGCAATAGACCCCCAGATCAAGTTCAACGTTGTATGGAGCAAATGGGTCTGAGAAACGAAGTGGATGTTATCGTAAAGCTATATGAAGTGAATTTTCATAATAGTATATAGAATTAAAGGGGCTTTGCGCCTTTCGACGGCAAGAAAAAGCGAAAATTTATTTAAATACGTAGCTTTAAAGCGGATATAATCGCTCGATTTTTTATTTGAAAACAGCAAGATGGAAGTTGAAACATTAAATATGGAAAATAAAGTTCTCTACGTTCGCCTTCCTTGTAATCCCATTTTTCCTATTGGGGTAGTTTACCTTGCAGATCATGTCCATAAGCTGTTTCCGAATGTCGAACAGCGGATTCTTGATTTGGGAACGGTACCACCTTTAGACTATAAATCTGCTCTGGATACCTGTATTGATGAATTTAAACCAACGCTATTAATTTATTCTTGGCGAGATATTCACATTTTTGCTCCAGTCGGTGGAAGAGGTGGCAATCCTTTACAGTATTCTTTTGAAATTTTCTACGCCAAAAATCCCTTTGTGAAGTTGCATGGTGCTTTGGGCGGTGTTCAAATGCTCAAAGGCTTTTATACGGAACTTTGGCGGAATTCGGCATTAATCAAACGCGGGCTAAAACGCGCTCTGAGATATAACAAAGATGTCCGCGTCATCATCGGTGGTGGTGCAGTTAGCGTTTATTACGAACAGTTGAGCAGCAGTTTACCCAAAGGTTCTATTGTTTCCGTCGGTGAAGGGGAAACTTTATTAGAAAAACTTTTGAGTGGTAGAGATTTTCGGGACGAACGTTGTTATGTGGTAGGAGAAACTAAACCTCGTCAGCGCTTGATTCATGAACAGCCATCACCAGTTGAAAAAGCTGCCTGTAATTACGACTATATTGAAAATATCTGGTCGGAATTTAGCTATTATCTCCAAGAAGAAGACTTTTATATCGGTGTACAGACTAAGCGCGGTTGTCCTCACAATTGCTGCTACTGCGTTTATACGGTGGTGGAAGGGAAACAGGTGCGAATAAATCCGGCTGCGGAAGTCGTTGCGGAAATGCAGCAGCTTTATGACCGAGGAATTCGTAAATTCTGGTTTACCGATGCTCAATTTATCCCAGCGCGAAAATTTATGGATGATGCTGTGGAACTGTTGGAGAAAATCATTGATTCCGGAATGAAGGACATTAATTGGGCAGCATATATCCGTGCTGATAACCTGACTCCCAAGCTGTGCGACCTAATGGTAAAAACCGGCATGAACTATTTTGAAATCGGTATAACCAGCGGTTCTCAAGAACTGGTGCGAAAAATGCGGATGGGTTATAATCTGCGAACCGTTTTGGAAAACTGCCGCGATTTGAAAGCAGCCGGTTTTAACGATTTGGTTTCCGTTAACTATTCTTTTAATGTAATAGACGAACGTCCCGAAACTATCCGTCAAACTATTGCTTATCATCGCGAATTAGAACGAATTTTCGGAGTAGATAAAGTTGAACCGGCGATTTTCTTTATTGGATTGCAGCCACATACTCATTTAGAAGAATACGCTTTTAAAGAAGGTATCCTTAATAAAGGCTATAATCCAATGCTGCTAGCCCCGTGGAATGCTAGAAAGCTACTATGGAATCCGGAACCCCTTGGTTCATTTTTTGGTGAAGTCTGTTTGCAGGCTACACGACAAAATCCGGGTGACTTCGGACGTGAAGTTATGAAAATTTTGGAAGCAAAACTTGGCTGTGCTGACTTAGAAGAAGCACTTTCCGCCCCAATTGAAACAAAACCAAAACCATTAGTGGGCGTATCATAGAAGACTAGTAGGACGTTTCAGTTCGTCCTACTATATTAGACAAACTACTCTACATCTGTAGGGGATAAAAATATCTTGCAATCCATTGGCGATTATTTTAATAAAATCAAATGTTAGAAGGCTCAATACTCCAAAGGCTACAATCAGCCCACCAAGATAGCAAAAGACCCATCGGATACGGCGTTTACTATAAGAATACTTTGGTCGCTCTGTGTCATGCTTTAGAAGACCATATATTAGATGATGATAGTAAACCTTTAGTTATCACAGCTTTTCAACAAGGCAAATGGTATTTAGAAGAAGCTAATCGGTATGCAGATATTGCTAAATATTCGCAACAAATTGCCATTATGGCGGCCACCGATAGCGGCTGGTTGGAACATCCCACCAACAACCTGCCCAACGTAGACCTGGTGGCTATAGACCCAAAAGATCCGGTTGGCGAAGAATGGCATTTAATTATTTTATCGCCTAAATACACGGCAATGGTAATTTGTCAAGAATTATCAGAAGCTGATTATGGTTTATCAGGACAGCCAGCATCCGATTTAGAGCGCAAGTTTTACGGTTTGTGGACATTTGAGCCAGACTTGGTACGGGAAACTGCAATGCTCGCGATCAATCATATTCAAGGCTATAATCCCCAACTAGCGGAAAAACTGCGCCAACATCACCAGAAAATTAAGCCAGCAGTTGTCACATCAGATGATTTAGCCACCGTAGTTTCTACGGTAGTAGATTATTTACAGACTGAGCAGATAAATATTTCCGTTCCCGTAGGTAGTCGGCATCAAACTTTAGATAGAAACTTAATTTCTAATGAAATTCAGGCATTTTTACGGATGGCACAAATTCTTGATGCTACCGATATTGCTAACCCAATGGCAGCTACAGAAGTTGTCGCTTTATCAGAAACTGTAGGACAGCTTTTAGATTTGCCAGCATGGCAGATGAAAAGATTGCGGCTCGCAGCCTTTTTACATCGCATACATCCTCTGCAAACAGCCGAAAGTGTTTTGGCTCCCGGAACATCCACACGCTACCAAGAAGATGCACCCAGTTGCGCTTTAAGTTGTCCTTTGGTACCGGGGACGCAAACTTTGCGTACTATGCCCAAGTTGCGGGCTGTAGCACAAATAATTACCCATCAATCCGAGTGGTGGGACGGTAGTGGAGAACCAGCAGGCTTAGCAGGGGACGAAATTCCTTTAGAGTCGAGAATTTTAGGTTTAGTATCAGAATTTCAACATAAAGTCAATGAAAAAGCTTCTTCCGGATTAACCAAGGAAGAAATACTTTCTGAAGCTTTAGAAGAATGTAGACAACAGCAATCGCGTCATTTCGACCCTAAACTAGTAGAAACCTTAACTTTGTTAGTTATGGGTTTGCATCAAGGGCTGGAATTACCCGTAATTACACCAAAGTTAAGTGCTGGGATGTGGTTGCTCGATTATAAACAAGAAGATACGATCAAATTTAGTGAAATAAAAACTTACGGTAGTTTTGATAGATCATAATTTCATTAATGGACGCAAAGAGCAACTTTTTTTTAATATCTCTTTGCGTCTAGTCGTTTTTAATTCAAATATATTAATTATCGTGGATACTAAAAAAATAGATATATGAATATTGAAGCTATTAAGTCAGGTGAATTGAAGCAGTTAGCCGGAGTAAATCTAGAAGATGAAGATTTATCTCAAAGTGATTTAAGTAGAGTAAATTTTGCTGGTGCTTGTCTAATTGGCACAAATTTTGCTAACTCCAAACTTGAAGGAGCTCATCTGGAAGGAGCGAATTTAATGGGTGCAAACCTGCAACAAGCTGACTTGCGAGCAAACCTGATGGGGGCTAATTTGATGCAAGCAGATTTGACTGGTGCTGATGTACGAGGTAGCAATTTGCGCGGCGCTAATTTCATGGGTGCTAGACTTAGTGAGGTTTCTTTTGCTGGTGCTTTTTTAAGTGGTAGTAATTTGATTAACGTTAACTTGCAAGGTGTTGACTTACGGGGTGCCGATCTACGCGGTGCTAATCTTACGGGTGCTAACCTTAAAGGTGCAGACTTAAGCCGTGCAGATTTACAGGGAGCGTTATTGAACGAAGCCAACTTAGAAGAAGCCGATTTACGTAAGGCTAATCTTTCTGGAACAAATTTTACAAACGCAAATTTACTGTGTGCGGGATTAGACGACGCAAATCTAAGCGGCGCAAATTTTGATAACGCTTGTTTAGTCGGAACGATAGTTCAAAAGGTTGCGAAATAAATTTCCAAATAAATTTAAAGTTTGAGTTGATTCACTGTAAAAAAAGAATACTTTAAATACCCTATAAAGGTATTGTTAAATATTCCGTCTCTATATTATTATCATTCAAATCAAAAATTTACCCTCGTTGATATTGAAAGCGCGATCGCGAAGAGATTTCACCCTTTGATTGTTTAGTAATATCTCAGGGTGATTTCCTTATCAAGGAACATTCGAGCAACTTTGGACGTGATCGAAACAGGTTAGGTAATGAATTTGAAATCAAAAAAAATTATTAACCTCGATCTAACTGGTCAATGCCAGTATTAAAATCTAGATAAATTTGACACAATTTTATGGTTGTATTATCAAAGGCAACTTTTTCAGTAGCTCGCAACCGATTAATCGCAATTTCTACTTTAGCCGTAATTTCTTGTTTAATATCTGTATCACCGGCTTTTTCTAAGGTTAATAATTCATTATCCGAAAGTTTAAGGAATAGTAAAAATACCAATTTTACCTTTATAATTCAGCCAAAGTTTACATCTGTAAGCAAATTTTCAGAAGATTTAGCTCCGGTATATATTGGCTACCGTGAAGGATATATCGATCGCACTGGTCGAGTTATTATCCCACCTGTGTTTGATGCTGCTGGAGAGTTTTCCGAAGGGTTAGCATGGGTGAACATGAGCGGAAAATGGGGTTATGTCAATAAAAAAGGTCTTTTAGCCATTAAAACTCAATTTGATATAGCTAAGGATTTTTCTCAAGGACTAGCGCTCGTTAAGTTGGGTAATAAATGGGGTTATATTAACAAAGCTGGTAAATTTGCGATTAAGCCCCAATTTGACAATGCGATGTCTTTTGCTATAGATAAGCAAAGCAAGGTTGCCGATAAGGTAGCGTTAGCACCTGTTAATTTGGGTAATAAATGGGGCTATATCGATAAAAGTGGAAATTTTGCGATCGAGCCTCAATTTAATGATGCCGGTTCTTTTAATCAAGATATGGCACCAATTAAAGTTGATAAAAAATGGGGCTACATTAATCTTCAAGGAAAATTAGTTATTCAGCCTCAATTTGAACAAGTATGGAGTTTTTCCGAAGGATTAGCATTAGCAAGTAATAATAGCAAATGGGGATATATAAATAGCACGGGTAAATTTCAGATCAAACCATCTTTTTTAGAAGCTAGCAGTTTTTCTGATGGACTCGCATCAGTATGGATAGATGGTAAATATGGTTATATAAATAAGCAAGGTCAAGTTGTTATCAAACCACAATTTGACGATGCTGGCATATTTTCCCAAGGTTTGGCAAAAGTAAATATTGAAAACAAATGGGGCTATATTAATCGCAGAGGTAAAATCGTAATCTCCCCACAATTTGACCGTGCAAGCGATTTATTGTCATACCAAAATGCGGCTTATCCGAAACTAGCACAGGCATGGGTTAAAGTTGGCGATAAATGGGGTTATATCAGCTTACCTTTGAATAGGGAATAGAAGAAAAAAATAACACAATTACCAATTACCAATTACCAATTACCAATTCCCTACTCCTTACTCCCTACTTTCAACTGTTTCTGGTACGTCCACAAGGCTAACAATGTTAAACCTAATAAACCCATTATCCCAACTAAAGGATTATTATTTACACCAGTAACCCATTGAGGAACTGTGCCAGAATATTTCACCAATTTTCCTACTTGGATAATGTAAACACCCCAAACTAAACCCCCATGAATTCCGATCGATAAGCCTAAACGTCCTCTACAACTGCGTTTAGCCCATACACAAGCCAAACCTAATAATAGTAATCCGAAAAACTGAGGTGATGTACGAATAATTTCTGATAGTGGCTTAATAAAGTGCAGTACGGCAAAAATAATCGCAACTGCGCTGATTACTATTTTCGGATTGTAATCTCGCTGCAATTCATCGTATATAAACCCCCGAAAGAATAATTCTTCAGCGAAAGCTACACCCAAACCGCTAATTAACCCTTCCAGAACTAATTGCAGTACGGAAAAACTAGGTTGTTGCCAAACTAACCAACCAAATATTCCTTGTAAACCAAATAAGATTAAAATACTGATTAGTCCAATTGCCACACCACGCAGTAACTCTACTCCATTTTTCCGGGTGAACTCTAAACCATAATGACTAAATGCTGAGGATTGTTGATGGATATATTTGCTCCACCAAGGCAGTAAAAATAAAAACTCAACCGCTAAAATACCCATTGTTAAAATAGTGCGGGTATTTTCATCCTTTACTGTAATATAAATCGCTGCCGCATAAGGCAACCACGGCACCAATAAAGTTAAAATAAAGCAGCCCAACCTTATGGGGGCAGGGCGCTGAGCTAAACTAACTAAGTTAATTTTCATACCAAGCTATTTATATCGGTAAAGATTCGACAACCAAAAATATACTCAAAAATATACTTTAGATCTTGTCTCCTTACCATGCTTTTAACACGGACGGCAACTTGGTACGAACAGTTTCACTAAATTTAATCTTCCGGTTCTATCGTGCTGCTTAACCCATGATTTTTTAGAGTCTCGCAATAAAATTCGGCGTGTTCTTGAGCGCAAGTAATTACTAGACCGAATCCATTCGTGTGGGCTTCCATCATGATACTGACAGCCTGGGGTTGGCTGAGACTCGGCACTGTGGTAATTAGTGTCTGTACCACATACTCCATACTATTGTAATCGTCGTTATGGAGCAAAACACGGTACCGAGGAGCGGGTTTACGGGTTGTTGAGGGTTTCTGTAATGTTTCGACTGACACGGTTATTATGCTAAAATCATCTTTTGTTTACTACAACTAACAGGCTTTTCTTCTCAACTTTACTTAACAGTTGCTTTAAATATTGTATAGCACTAATTACGATAGTGCGATCGCCCGGACGGTCGCGCCGATCGCTCAAAGGTTTCCTAGTGTCAATTAGTTGTAAGACTTACCCATTCGCTACAATAAAGTAAGTGTATATATAGGTATTTCTTAGCGAACTGCTTTAAACCCGCATAAATATGGAGATAAAAGCAAATTTTCAAGTTGGACAAATAGTTTATCTAGAATATGGCAACAGCAGGCTATATACAGAGGTTATTCAAATAGTGGCTGAACGAGATTTGTCTTGGGTGCGTCCTTTATTGCTCGTTACTGAGGAGTGCGAATCACTGCAAGTACACGATTTGCGGACTGCGAACGATTTGCTATGGTCAACAAACTTGTTTCAACCAGCTTTAGATACACAAGTAATTGGGCTATACAGTCAAATTTTAGCAAAAGAACCAAAACCTGAATTATCTCGAACGCGATCGCAACAGCTTTATCAGTTTATTGAGCAATTTTGGCAAGCGAATCAAGATAAGCGATCGCATTAGGTTGTACTGAGAAGATTAGCAGATCGGTTTCTCATATTTTTTCAAGACCAAGAATGACGAGTGCGATTAAAAATTGAAGCGAGTTCGGCGCAGCCAATCGCACTCAATACCGTATGAATAAAAATAAACTTATTATTATCTCAATAAAAAAATTTCAAGGCGGACAAACTCTATAATACCCAAGCCTGTTGTAACACCGTAGAGGATTATGTTTAATCAGCATTGACAAAAATAGCCGATCTCAACTTCAATTTTCAATATTGGGAAAAGTAAATTTCTTGATAATAACAATACTATTAAAGACTGGGAACCAGCTTAACTCTGCCCGCGTCCATTTCTGCCATTAAAAGCTCTAATGCTTCATAATCAACGTCCGAAATGTAACCCATTTGAGTAAGCTCGGAATTAATTTCATTTTCTATCTCAGGAGTTAATTTCTTGATAAACAAAGCCCTTTCAACTAATTGACGAATCGCGTACTTAGTTTTCATAGTCGGCAACCATTATGTATTTAATACCAATTATCCCAGATGTTTTTAAGTATAAAGCGTGATCCAAATCACTCCATAAATAGTGTTTGGATCACATATATAGCAGACAAGTCGCTTGTCATCTTCAGGAGAAACAAGCCAATGATTAAGGAAAAAATAAGGATTGTTTGTGTTTAATTAACGCTTGCGACAATTAGTCCGCTTTGCTTAATAGCTAAAACTTATAGATATTTTTTGACCTACCCAGCAAGCAGTCATGCTGGTTATATAGATTATTTTTGAACTTGAATTATAAAAAAGTATATTTAGCTACAGTTACCTTGAGTATTCTGACAATCTTTAAGGAGAACCAGTGTAGCAATAAAGATTCTACAAAGAGAGGTAATACGAATGGTCGATGCCATAAAAAAAAGATTATGGTCGAATACATCCATCCCCCAAGAAAAAATATTTAAATTAGGAACTAACTATGCAAGCGATACTAGATAATCCTAAAATTACTATTGTTCGACCCCAAGAGTCTTTAAATGCTGTGAATGCCGTGAAACTCGAACAAGAGTTGGATGCAGCACTTAGTCAAGTTAGTAATACGATTGTATTGTTAGACTTGGAAAAAGTTGATTTGATCGACAGTGCAGGGTTAATGGCATTAGTTTCCGGAGTAAAAAAAGCGAAGCAATTAGAACAACGTCTTTGTTTCTGCTCCGTTTCTCCCTCTCACAGAATTATTTTTGAACTGACTCAATTAGATAAAGTCTTTGAAATCTTTGAGAATAACAAAATTTTAAGCAGCTAATAGCATCTAAGTATATTTCCCAACAAAAACCCGGTTTTAGCTGCGGTAAAAATAAGTTAAGAGCGTTTGCTCAAATTTAGATAAAAAAGCAATCCAATTTTGATATCACAACCACAAATCAATGCTAATCTTAGAAGTGAGTAGCTGTAAGTACTTAAAAGTAGCTAGAAAATAGCATAGTGGCTGTTGCAGTAGATAAATTAATTACGTCGGATATTTCAAAACCATCCCGTTACCTGGGTAATGAGCTTTTAGCAAAACATAAACCTTGGGATACGGCGACGATACGCTGGGTGTTAACTTATCCAGAAGTATACGAAGTTGGTGCTTCTAATTTAGGGCATATCATTCTTTACAATATATTGAATGTTCAGCCCCGTCAGCTGTGCGATCGCGCTTATTTACCAGGTGCGGATTTAACGGCAAAACTAAGAGCAACTCAAACACCTTTGTTTGCAGTAGAGTCAAAGCGGAGTCTAGTTGATTTTGATATTTTGGGTTTTAGCCTGAGTTACGAATTAGGAGCTACCAACATTTTGGAAATGTTGGATTTAGCTGGAATTCCTTTAAGTTGGGAAGAAAGGATGGTCGGAGATTATCCTTTAATTTTTGCAGGTGGCCAAACCGCGACATCCAACCCCGAACCTTATGCTGACTTCTTGGATTTTGTCGCTCTGGGAGATGGTGAAGAACTATTGCCGGAAATCGGTTTAGTTTTAGAAGAAGGTAAAAAAGCAAATTTAAGCCGACAAGAATTATTGCTGGATCTGGCACAAATACCTGGCGTATACGTACCGCAATTTTACGATATGGCTGCCGATGGTTCGGTTCATCCCAACCGTCCAGATGTACCCGAACGGATTATACGGCGGGTTGCTACTCCCATACCAGCTTATTCCATCGGGTTAGTTCCTGTAGCAGAAACCGTACACGACCGTTTAACTATAGAGATTCGGCGCGGCTGTACCAGAGGCTGTAGATTTTGTCAACCAGGAATGTTAACTCGTCCGGCGCGGGATGTAGAACCCGATACGGTTATAGAAACAATAACTGAGGGAATGCGTCAAACTGGCTACAATGAATTTTCTTTGTTGTCCCTTTCCTGTTCCGATTATTTAGCTTTAAGTTCGGTAGGAATGGAAATTAGGAATCGTCTCAAAGACGAAAATATTTCCCTTTCTTTACCCAGCCAACGAGTAGATAGATTTGATGAAAATATTGCCAATATTTTGGGCGGAAGGCGGCAAAGCGGATTGACTTTTGCTCCAGAAGCCGGTACTCAAAGGATGCGGGATATTGTTAATAAGGGCTTGACTAATGAAGAATTGTTAAGGGGGGTAAAAACAGCTTGGGAACAAGGTTTCGTTAAGGTAAAGCTATATTTTATGATTGGCTTACCTGGCGAAACAGATGTTGATGTACTCGGTATCGCTCAAACTGTAAGCTGGCTAAAGCGGGAATGTTGGGCAAAGGGTAGAAGACCTTTGAACTTTAACTTAACAATTTCCAACTTTACGCCCAAACCTCATACACCATTTCAATGGCACTCAGTTTCGACCACCGAGTTTAAGCGCAAGCAAGAGTTGCTGCGGCAAGAATTTCGGAAGATGCGGGCAGTCAAAGCTAATTTCACTGACGTGCGGATTTCGGCAATGGAAGATTTCGTCGGTAGAGGAGATCGAAGCTTAGCTACCGTAGTGCGTCGTGCTTGGGAATTAGGTGCGGGTATGGATTCCTGGTTTGACAATTTAGATAAAGCTTTTGCAGCTTGGGAAATTGCGATCGCCGAAGCTGGTTTAGACTGGAAATATCGCCAAGTGCTTTGTGGTGAATGGAATTTGATGGAAGGCAGCGCAGACGAACGCCTCAATGACCCGTTGCCTTGGGATCATATAGATACGGGAATAGATAAAAAGTGGCTTAAGGAAGATTTGCAACGCGCCTTATTATCAGCCACCGTTCCTGATTGTTCCTTTGATGGCTGCTCGCATTGTGGCGTTTGCGGCACCGATTTTGGTCATAATATCGTAGTTCCACCGCCGCCGATTCCGGAATTTGCTGGAGATTTTGTTCCCAATACTACCAAGGCTCAACGATTACGAGTATGGTTTGGGAAGCAGGATGATATGGCATTAGTCGGTCATTTAGATTTGATGAGAGTTTTTGACCGAGCCGTGCGGCGAGCGGGATTACCAGTATCATTTAGCGGTGGGTATAATCCACAACCAAGGATATCGATAGCAAACGCTTTAACGTTAGGAGCTACTAGCAACAGTGAAATTGTAGATTTTGAACTAACGCGCGTGATTGATGTCGATACTTTCCGAAACGATTTGATTTCTTCATTACCGAACGGTATACCTATATATGATGTAGTAGTCTTAGATGTAAAATCAAACAGCGCATCTCAAGTTCTTGAAAAAGCTGAGTATTTGATAACTGTAAGCTGTAGTAGAGAAGCAAGTTCATCTGAATGGCTTTCTTGGGTTGATGCTATCATTGCCAAAGAAGAAATTTGGATACAGCATAAAACCAAAAAAGGCAAAATCAAAACGGTAAATCTGCGCGAACGTTTATTTGAGCTAGAATTTATCGAAAGTAAACAAGAACTGACTCCGAGTAATGCTGCTCGATTGCGTTATGTGGGATCTTGTCGCAATGATGGTACATTATTGCGTCCGGAACAAATTCCATTTATGCTTGAATTTGTAACGACAACAGAATTCGATCTGCTGCATATACATCGGAGCAAGCTAATTTTGGCAGTTGAATAATTTTAGGGCAACTATAGTTATGATGCCTTTGAATTTAACATCAACTCGGAATTGATTTTTTACGACCTTGCGTTAGAATTAGATGAAGAGAATTTTTCTGGCGCTGCAACGGAACGAACTGATTCACTAACCCCATGTGCGGGTGCTAAAGCTTTCTATACTAGTGTGCAAAATGCTGGGTGATTATCCCAGATGAAGCATCGGCGGATAAAAGAATGCTCTCTCAAATTTTATGGTTACGAAGGTGAATCAGTCCTGACTTGTAAGTGCTTCGTTCAATCTCTTCTTCCGCATTTGATGATTTATAACGTAACGACCTTTACCTAACATCAGTGGTGACGGGTAAGGGATTGCAAATTAACCACGAACGGGCGATTTAATTTATATGCAACCGTTCTGGAATTCGTAGGTTGCGTAAACGCAATGACAGTGTGAATAGCTCGTGTTTATTTGAGCTTTGTAAGTGCAATTTTATTACAGCAGCGTCTTGCAAGGGGAAGGCTGGGTAGATTGAAAACAACCCCTCCCCGAATATTTGAGCTGCCAATTTTTGAGGAAATTGAATGCCGAAACAAATTATCATCGCCGAACAGCATCAAATTGCTGCGGTGTTCTCTGAAGACCAAATACAAGAACTTGTTGTAGCTACTGGTCATCACCAAATTGGTGATATTTACTTAGGAATAGTAGAAAATGTACTACCTGGGATAGATGCAGCTTTCGTAAATATTGGCGACCCCGAACGGAATGGTTTTATTCATGTAACTGACCTTGGACCACTAAGACTTAGGCGCTCGTCAGCGGCAATCACGGAATTATTAGCACCACAACAAAAAGTCATGGTGCAGGTAATGAAAGAGCCGACGGGTACGAAAGGACCAAGACTCACTGGAAACATTACATTGCCGGGGCGCTACGTAGTGCTGATGCCCTACGGACGAGGCGTGAACTTATCCCGTCGGATCAGGAACGAAAACGAACGCAATCGTTTGCGAGCCTTAGCAATATTGATAAAGCCCGCAGGAATGGGTTTGTTAATCCGTACCGAAGCAGAAGGAAAGCCCGAAGAAGCAATTATTGAAGATTTAGAATTGCTACAGAAGCAATGGGAGTCAGTTGGCGAGCAAGCCCAATCTTGTCGCGCTCCAGCTTTGCTCAACCGAGACGACGACTTTATCCAGCGTGTTTTGCGGGATATGTATGGTGCCGATGTCAACCGGATTGTAGTAGACTCTAGTACCGGGTTGAAGCGGGTAAAGCAGTATTTACAGAACTGGAGCGGCGGACAAGTACCGCAAGGCTTATTAATTGACCATCACCGCGATCGCACTGCGATTTTAGAATATTTCCGGATTAATGCCGCCGTTAAGGAAGCTCTTAAGCCAAGAGTAGATTTACCTTCGGGTGGCTATATTATTATTCAGCCAACAGAAGCGCTAACGGTAATAGATGTCAACTCTGGTTCGTTTACCCGTTCGGCAACTGCTAGAGAAACTGTATTGTGGACAAACTGCGAAGCCGCAACAGAAATAGCTCGTCAGTTGCGTTTGCGTAATATTGCCGGAGTAATTGTCGTTGATTTTATTGATATGGAATCACGGCGAGACCAACTACAGGTTCTCGAACATTTTAACAAGGCCTTAAAAGCAGATAAAGCCCGTCCGCAAATTGCTCAGTTAACCGAATTGGGTTTGGTGGAACTGACCCGCAAGCGTCAAGGTCAAAATATTTACGAGCTTTTTGGAGAAACTTGCCCTACCTGCGGTGGTTTAGGACATATTGTACATCTACCGGGGGAAAACGAATCCCGAATTGCACCACCATCAACAGAATTACCAGAACGTGTAGTACCTTTACCCCAAAGAGAACCGCGTTTGTCTGCTCCTCGTTTAAGCGAGCCGAGGGAAGTAGTTAGTGAATACGCAGACTCAGGGGACGAAAGAGAAGCGGATTTTGCCAACTTAAACCTGCTAAATCATCCCAGCTATCAAGAATTAGGCGACGATAGTAGTAAACGTCGTCGTCGTCGTCGCGTGGGGGGAGTTAATGGAGTAACTGATAAAGATGAGCCACGGACTAATGGAAATCCGTTAACGTTAATCAATGATGACTTAGACAGCGATTCCGAACCAGAACTGACAAGAAGATCTGATAGTCCATCAGGTTTAAGCAAAGGATGGACTGAAAGACCCGAACGTACTAGTAGAACTAGAGTAGAATCGGTTAAAGGAGTACTTGAACCGCCAGAAATTGTTTCGGTAGAAATGACACCCGAGGAACAAGATGTTTACGCTTTAATGGGCGTTACACCTTTAAAGAAATTTGACAAAGATTTTAAAAATGAAAAATCTGTAATCATTAATATTGTTCCACCTGGTGAAGATGAAGTAAGCACTGAGGAAGAAGAATCATACTCGCTTACTCCCATCCCCAAAAAGGTAAGAATAAGTAATGAAGTTACAGTCGAGAAAGAAATAGAAGAGGAAATAGAAGAGGAAATAGAAGAGGAAATCGAACAAGAAATCGAACAAGAAGTCGAACAAGAAATCGAACAAGAAATCGAAGAGGAACCAATAGAATCAAATCAAACTATAGACAATAACGAAGCAGAAACCAAAATAGCAGACACACGTCGCCGTCGTCGTCGTTCTTCTGTGAATAATTAGGATTTAATCGCCATTATGGTAGAAATTAGGCAAGTTATCGCTCCGATCGACAAGCGAACACTCCCCTTCGAGCAAAATTGGCTAGAATTTTCTACGTATCGCAATACGAAAGGACCAATTGTAGGTGTAGATGAGGTGGGGAGAGGTGCTTTGTTTGGTCCAGTGGTAGCAGCAGCCGTCATTCTACCAGATATTAATAGTTTGCCCGAACTCTTCACAACCAAGATTAAAGATAGTAAAAAGCTATCTGCTTCTAGAAGAAATCAGTTAGCTAATTCGATTTTTGATATTGCGATAGATTGGAAAGTTGGTTTTGCAACTACGGTTGAAATAGACTCTTTTAATATCCTGCAAGCATCACTTTTAGCAATGAAGCGGGCTGTTCTAAAATTGAAGGTACAGCCTGCACTTTGTTTAATTGATGGGAATCAGCCGATAAAAGACTTATTACTTCCGCAAGAAACAATAGTTAAAGGAGATTCTCGGTTACTGACAATAGCTTCTGCCAGTATTGTTGCTAAAGTTTGGCGCGATCAACTAATAATTCGCCTTGCACAAAAATATCCAATGTACGATTTAGTCAGAAACAAGGGTTACGGTAGTCAGAAACATTTATTAGCATTACAAAATTACGGTTCCTCGCGCTTGCATCGTAAATCTTTCCGTCCCTGTCAAATTGGGCAGAAACTAAACAGGGAGTAGGGAATAAAGATTAACCCACAGTCATCACAAGTCGGGTTTTTAGGATTAAATATCGTAACATAAGACAAATGTTGCAAAAACCCGACTTCTCACCCCACCAGATATTTCTAATAAGTATATTGGGTAATAGTTTCAGGCTCAAAAACTTATCGAATTTACCTTAAGTAAGTATTTCAAAGCTTTATTCTAATTTTTCATTTCTTAATCTAGGTACTGAAAAACCAAAATATTAAAAATACCATCAAGCAGTATTATTCAGGTTTTAAAACCGTAAAATCATTGCTATCGTCAGGATAGCTATCTAGGGAATGCGATTCTACCCAATGCCGATAATCAACTAACAGTTGATGTAATAATCTTTGCTTTATTGTAACTAATACGCTTTTAAGTAAGCCGTTACCAGTAGCTTCCAATATTGATTTAGGAGTAAAAGAGAAAAGTGGCGGCAATTCTACCTTGACTTCTAAATTTGCTATGCCCTTAAGGTAAGTATTTCCTTCTCGATCGTAGCTTGATAAATGACCTTTTAAATCTAATTGAAAACGTTGGTTAATGTATTCTATTCCGCGAATTTCACTACCTACTGATTCCAAAAGTATTGTTCCATCTGCCAAAGCCCATACTCTCATATCTACAATTGGTTGAATACTCAATGAGATAAAACTTAAAGGGCGCATTTTTAAACGGAAAACTTCCGGACTTAACTGCTCAATCCGACTAGAATCAACTAATGCATTAACCAAACGCTCGGGTTGACGTAGGTAATGCTTAATTGGAATAGGCTGGTATGGAACGGGAATTTCTACAGATTGACAGGCTTCAAATTTAGTAGCCATAGTTAAGCAACAATAATTTGTCGATAATTAGGTTTTTTTAACAAAAATATAGATTTTTATTTTTGTGAAAACTCTACACTCTTTACTGATTATAAAAATTTTTGCTACTTGTAGTATCTATTTAAGGTAATAAATTTGGTATTTTGTTTGGTATTTTAAATATTAACAACATATTAGAACCAAAAAGATTTCAGTTTCAAGCCAACACAAGTAACTAAGTATAAAAACATGATATCAATCGCACATTTGGGACCTGCGGGTACTTATGCAGAACAAGCAGCCTTATATTACGTCAATTGGCTAACTAAAACCACTAATACAGAAGCTTACTTGCGTCCTTATTCAAGTATTTTTCAAACACTTGATTCTGTATCTAATTGTCAGACTGATTTAGCAGTAGTACCTGTAGAAAATTCTATTCAAGGAGGAGTTACTATCACCTTAGATACCCTGTGGCAGCTAAATAACTTGCAAATTCAGCTAGCTATGGTTATGCCTATTATTCACACATTAATTTCCTGTTCTCAAGACTTAAATAGTATCGAAACTGTTTATTCTCATCCGCAAGCATTGGCTCAATGTCAAAAATGGCTGGAGAGATTTCTCCCTGAAGTACAGTTAATTCCTACTAATTCTACAACCGAAGCACTGCAACAAATAGAAAATACTGAAGCTACAGCTGCTATTTCATCACATAGAGCCGCGCAATTATATAATCTACCCGTACTTGCAAAAGGTATTAGCGATTACCCCGAAAATTACACTCGTTTTTGGGTAATAAGTCAGCGCGATATACAAAACTCCGGCAAAACCGCATATCGCGATCTTAATCATGAAGTGTTAAAAGATACAGATTTTTATACTTCATTAGCATTTAGCATCCCAGCAAATAACCCTGGTGCATTAGTGAAAACTTTACAAATTTTTGCCCAGCAAAACATTAACCTTAGCAGGATCGAATCGCGTCCAACAAAACGTTCTCTGGGAGAATACTTGTTTTTTATAGATTTAGAAGCAAATGCTTCTTCAGCAAAAATGCAATCTGCTTTAGCTGAATTATCCAATTACACGGAAATCCTCAAAATTTTTGGCAGCTATAATGTTTTATCAACAGAATCGCTGTTTTGATGTTTTAACTCATAATTTAACTCCTATATTATCAGGTTAAAGGTTAGTAAAGTTTGGATTAAAATACCAAACTCACTTAAAACAAAAAATTTATGTTTAATAAATTCTGTTTAATTACTGATCAATAATCAATCACTAATCATCAATTACAACGTTTGATTTAATGTATCTTTAAGAACAGTCCTAGCCGCTAAATGATTGCGAGTAGAAGTTAAAATTTCTGCTTCTCTTTCTAAACGAGCGGCAGTGTTTTGCATTTCTAATAATAATTGTTGCTCTGGAGCAACACGGTAAAGGTTACTTGCTACCCAATAAGATAATTCTTTAGGTAAATCTGGTAAATCTTGCGGTAGTTCGATATTTTGCTCAGTTAACTTGGCACTAAGTCTGACAACATCACGCAATAGCTGTTCTACTTGAGATGCTTCATGTCGTAAATCTAAGTTTGATTCTTCATCGTCAATCCACTCAACTAGCCCAACAAAATAAGGCTTTTCACGAACATACTCTAAAACGCGAAACCTTTGCTGTCCTAGAGTTAGCATTTTCATTCGATCGTCTTTTAAACGTTGATGATGAATAACTTCCGCACAACAGCCAACATTAGCGACCGTACCTTTGGCTGGGTCAACCATTAATACCCCGAATCTGCGATCGCTATCTAAAATCGTGTTCATCATGATTCGATAGCGAAATTCAAAGATATGTAGGGGTAATGGTCTGGTAGGGAATAGAACTACATCTGGTAACGGAAACAAAGGTAGTTCGCGAACTGCAATTTTAGAAGAGGATGTCATATTTACCGTAATTAATATTTTTGCTATACATAAAAGTATTTCTTTGTCGAAAAAACCCTATTTTCTTTATATTTTATCGTAAACTCGTTTTGAGGCGCGAATAAAAAGCCCTTAGAAATTTTTCTAAGGGGTGAATCAATATTTATTAACACTGCGGTATATGATGTCAATTGTTTTTTTATCGATTGATAGTTGTCTAATAACTACAATTAATCAATAAATTAAAGCTTGACTTCAATGTCCACACCCGAAGGTAAGTCTAGTTTCATCAAAGCATCAATGGTTTTAGAGGAAGGTTGATAAATATCGATAATGCGTCGATGGGTGCGGGTTTCAAAGTGTTCTCGCGAATCTTTATCTACGTGAGGAGAACGAAGTACGCAATAAATACGGCGTTTTGTAGGTAAAGGTATTGGTCCAATGGCTGTTGCATTGGTACGATTTGCGGTATCAACTATTTTTTCGCAAGATGTATCGAGTAAGCGACGGTCAAAAGCTTTTAAACGAATTCTAATTTTCTGCTGCTGTAAAGTAGCCATTTGTTCAGTTTTCCTGGTTCTGGTTGTTTGTACGGGGGAGAATTGGAAATGTATATCAAATATATACGAGTCAAATCAAAGCCAAAAAAGTCACTTTCCGGATTTTGATTATTTCTCTTTCCAACTGATAAGACAGGTAAAAAGCAGAGATGCATTATATCATCTCTGCTCGTTGTTTAGTTGAAATCCACGTTCAACTATTTAACGATTTTAGAAACTACGCCAGCACCGATGGTACGACCACCTTCACGGATTGCAAAGCGCATTCCTTGTTCGATCGCAATGGGGCTGATCAGTTCTACAGTCATCTTGATGCGGTCTCCAGGCATTACCATCTCAGCCTCACTACCATCATCGGCAGTGAAGGACTTGATCGAGCCTGTTACATCGGTGGTACGCACGTAGAATTGAGGACGATAACCGGAAAAGAATGGGGTTTTACGACCGCCTTCTTTCTCTGTTAAAACGTATACTTCGCCTTCAAAGTCAGTATGAGGAGTGATACTACCGGGCTTTGCTATTACCATGCCACGTTCGATATCCTCTTTCTGCATACCGCGTAGTAGTACTCCCGCGTTATCTCCAGCCATACCCTCATCGAGACTCTTCTTGAACATCTCGATCCCAGTTACGGTGGTGGCGCGAGTATTTCTGATCCCAACCAGTTCAACTTGGTCACCAACTTTGATTTTTCCGCGTTCGATTCTACCAGTTGCGACAGTACCGCGACCAGTGATAGAGAATACGTCTTCTACTGCCATTAAGAAGGGCTTATCTACAGCACGTTCGGGAGTAGGAATGTAAGCATCTACCTGTTCCATCAAATCGTAGATTTTATCTACCCAGGGGTCTTCACCTTTCTTCATGGTGGGGTTAGCAATCATTTTTTCCAAAGCTTGCAAACCAGAACCTGAAATTACAGGAATATCGTCACCGGGGAAATCGTAGTCGCTAAGAAGCTCGCGGACTTCCAACTCCACCAACTCCAATAATTCGTCATCATCCACCATGTCTTGCTTGTTCAAGAAGACTACGAGGCTGGGTACACCAACCTGCTTTGCTAGGAGAATGTGTTCGCGGGTTTGGGGCATGGGACCGTCAGCAGCAGACACGACAAGAATAGCGCCGTCCATTTGGGCTGCACCAGTGATCATGTTTTTCACATAGTCAGCGTGTCCGGGACAGTCTACGTGAGCGTAGTGACGAGAATCAGTTTCGTATTCAACGTGGGAAGTATTAATCGTAATACCCCGTGCCTTTTCTTCAGGTGCATTGTCAATATCATCGTACCTCTTCGCCGCAGACTGACCCAAGGCGGATAAAGTCATGGTGATGGCTGCTGTCAACGTGGTTTTACCGTGGTCAACGTGGCCAATAGTACCGATATTAACGTGTGGTTTATTTCTTTCAAATTTTGCGCGTGCCATGTATCCTCGTTTCCTTTTCTAACTATGCGTTCCCTTTGTTTTTCGCGATGATTGCCTCAGCCACGTTGCGAGGCACTTCCTCGTAGTTACTAAACTGCATCGAGAAGATACCCCGACCTTGGGTTTTTGACCGAATAACAGTTGCGTAACCAAACATTTCTGCCAATGGCACTTTAGAAGTTACCTTGGCTAAGCCTTCTTCGGACTCCATGCCTTCAATTTGACCGCGACGAGAGTTGAGGTCTCCTATGACATCCCCAAGAAAATCTTCGGGTACTTCTACCTCAAGTTTCATCATCGGTTCTAAAAGCACTGGTGAAGCTTTCATTACCGCTTGTTTCATCGCCATTGAACCGGCAATTTTGAAAGCCATTTCCGAAGAGTCTACATCGTGATAAGACCCATCAACCAACGTTGCTTTAACGTCAATTAACGGATACCCAGCTATAATACCGGATTCGCTGGTTTCTTTCATTCCTTGTTCGGCAGGTCCAATATACTCTTTCGGTATCGAACCACCAACAACTTTAGAAACGAATTCAAAACCGCTTCCGGGTTCTCCAGGTTCCAAGTTTATAACTACGTGACCGTATTGACCTTTACCACCGCTCTGACGGATGAATTTACCTTCAATTCCGTTAATTGGTTTGCGGATTGTTTCCCGATAGGCAACCTGCGGCGCACCAACGTTAGCTTCTACCTTGAATTCTCGCAGCATTCTATCTACTAAAATTTCTAGGTGCAGTTCCCCCATTCCCGCAATCACTGTTTGATTGGTTTCGGGGTTAACGCTGACTCGGAAGGTTGGGTCTTCCTCCGAAAGTGATTGCAGTGCTTTGCCTAATTTCTCCATATCGTTTTGGGTTTTGGGTTCAACCGCTACAGATATTACTGATTCGGGAATATAAAGCGATTCCAGAATCACTGGAGAACCTTCATCACAAAGCGTGTCACCTGTCAAGGTATACTTCAAGCCCACCGCAGCCCCTAAGTCTCCCGCAGATAGTTGCTCGACATCTTGTCGGTCATCTGCTTTCATTAACACCAAGCGGGAAATTCGTTCTTTTTTCTCTTTGGTGGAGTTGTACACATAGCTGCCTTTCTTTAGCACACCAGAGTAAACTCGAATAAATGTCAGACGACCGTAGGGGTCAGCCATAATCTTGAAAGCCAGAGCCGATAAAGGAGATTCATCATCAGCGTGTCTTTCAACAGTTTCACCGTTCGGTAACAGACCTTGAATTGGAGGTACATCCAACGGAGACGGCAGATAATCTACTACTGCATCAAGTAATAACTGTACGCCTTTATTTTTGAATGCCGAACCGCAAAGCATCGGCACCATAGTTCCAGCGATTGTACCCGTGCGTAAGGCAAGACTTACTTCCTCTTCGGTCAAATCCTCGCCCTCGAAATACTTGGTCATCAAGCTATCCGAGGTTTCAGCTACTGCTTCGATAAGTTTGGTTCGATATTCAAGAGCTATCTCCTGCATTTCGCCCGGTATATCGCTTTCCTCAATATCGGTGCCTTGGTCGTTGTTATAAACAAAGGCACGCATTTTTACCAAGTCAATAATGCCGCTAAATTCACTTTCGTTACCGATAGGCAACTGAATGGGAATGGCATTAGCCCGCAGGCGATCGCGTGCTTGTTCGTAAACCCGATAAAAGTTTGCGCCCGTGCGATCCATCTTATTGACAAAGATAATTCTCGGTACTTTATAACGGTCTGCTTGTCGCCAAACAGTCTCAGTCTGAGGCTGCACGCCGCCCACAGAACATAAAACCGTAATTACACCATCCAATACCCGCATAGAACGTTCAACTTCAATAGTGAAATCCACGTGACCGGGGGTATCAATAATGTTAATTTGATGGTCTTTCCAACTGGTACTAATTGCAGCAGCAGTAATAGTAATTCCCCGTTCCCGTTCTTGTGCCATCCAATCGGTGACGGCAGTTCCCTCGTGAACTTCACCTATTTTGTGAATGATGCCGGAGTAAAACAGTATTCTTTCTGTTGTTGTTGTTTTACCCGCATCAATATGAGCTGCAATACCCATATTGCGTACTCTTTCTAGCGGGACGGTACGTGCCACGACTGCCTCCTATGATTTTCGTCGTACAGATATCTTGATATATTACCAAAACGAGAAGTTTCTATACTATGAACCTAAAACCGTCATATTTATAGCAATAAAGATGATATACCACCGACCCACGAAGGCAATATATCTACCTTTAACTTAGTAACGATAATGTGCAAAAGCTTTGTTTGCTTCTGCCATTCGGTGTGTTTCTTCCCGTTTGCGAATTGCGCTACCTGTTTCGTTAGACGCATCCATTAATTCGTTTGCCAGTCTAGAAGCCATTGTTCGACCCGGACGCTGACGGGAATACTGCACCAGCCAACGCAGCGCGAGGGTTGTGCCTCTTTCCGAACGAACTTCCATTGGTACTTGGTAAGTGGCTCCACCAACTCGCCGAGCTTTTACTTCCACCAATGGGGTCAGATTGCGTATTGCCCTTTCAAAAACTTCTGTAGGGTCGTTACCAGTCCTTTCTTCAATGATTTTCATTGCTTCATAAACTATCCGCGCTGCAAGAGATTTCTTGCCATGACGCATGATTCGCCTGATTGTCATACTGATCAAGCGACTGTTGTAAACCGAATCAGGCGGAACTGCACGCCTTTGAATAACACCGCGACGAGACATACTTAACCTTTAATTCAATTAGAGCAACTACAGATAAATCTTTTTCATACTCCGGGAATTATATAGTATGTATTCCGATTTCTTTTACATCTGACCGTCGGTTTTGCAACTTTTAGACGAAATTGCGCCTGTGGTCGTAGATAATTAAGAACGATTGGAACACTAACTTCCTAATTCTAAGCAAGCAATTGCATAGAATCTAAAAACCCGAACTAATCAAAAAGTTAAACTCGCTGTTGCCGTGGACTTTCTCAACTTTATCAGTATACTGAGAACGCTCTTTATCTAAATAGTTGAATAAATCGCTCCAACCATAGCCTTCAAGCATTATCACTTATATATTGATATCTAAATTGAAATCCAAAACGTCTTATAGTTCGAGTATTTTCCTCCGGTCTACCGTCATGCCCTTACAATCATACTTGTCGTGTAGTTGTTAGCAAGACCGCGATCGCAGCTTTACTAACAAAACACGATGCAAACTACAAGGACAAATTACAAACACATTCAAGTGTTGTAAACTACTTTCGACTTTTAGAACCTTCGATCTTTTGCCTTCAATGGGAAGCAGAACTTTAACTTTCAACGGCACTAAGCGCTCTTGTCCGGTTATACGAACTATACGAGTGCATTTTTTGGCGACCGACAAATGTATTCTGCGGCAAATTGAACAGCAATAACTATTCTTTTTTCGGACGCTTCGTTCCGTACTTTGAACGACTTTGCTTACGGTCTTTAACTCCGGCGGTATCTAAGGTTCCACGGATGATGTGGTATCTCACACCAGGCAAATCCTTTACCCTACCGCCGCGAATCATCACTACTGAATGTTCTTGCAAGTTATGACCGATTCCTGGAATATAGGCCGTAACCTCAAATCCTGAAGTCAATCTTACCCTTGCTACTTTTCTGAGAGCGGAGTTGGGCTTTTTAGGAGTTGTTGTGTAAACCCTTGTACAAACGCCCCGCCTTTGAGGGCATTGTTTCAGAGCCGGGGACTTTGTTTTCTGACGCGCTTTATAACGCTCGTTACGAATTAATTGCTGTATTGTTGGCATGAGTTACAGCATATCAAGCTGTTGATTGTCTAACTTTTAACAAATCCTAATTATATCTCTTTTTCTAAAAGATTATAAAAAATTTTGGGGGGATTTTTAGATTTTTTTAATGTTGTGATTTTTTGGGCATTGATTGAGGCAGAGCCTCATGCAATTTTTTCCCAGTCTCTGACTGAGAACAAGGTACAAGATATAAGCACAAAATTTGCATGAATAGTCATGAAAATACTACCAAAGTCAACAGCCTAGGGATAATAGTCCAAGGATAAATCCGGGGTTTCCAACCTGAATTAAAAGCGGTAAAAATTTTGATTGGCATTAGTGACTGTTAACTGCTTACTGCTCGCTGCTCACTGAAAAAGAATTACCGCAGCTGCAAACGCTATTTGCTTGGGAGTTGTAAAATCGAAAACCGCCGCCCATTAGGTCTTCAGAATATTCTATAGTTAAGTCTCGAATATGCTCTAAGGTTTCGGTGGAGATGACTATTTGAATATTATTGCAGATAAAAACGCGATCGCCATCAGTGAATGTTTGTTCGTCTTTGAAAGCCATATCGTAAAACCAACCGCAGCAACCACCGGGTTTGACGGCTAAGCTAAATAGAAGATTTTTTTGTTTCTGCTTTGATTTTAATCGCTGTATTTCATCCGCTGCTGCTTGAGAAATTTTGATCATGAAAAAACAAGATATTGAATTTTTGATTTTAAATTCACATTAATTATTTTACAGAAATTGCGATCGCATAATCAAAGAACCAGGTTTTTCAAAAGAAGTACCGCACGGAAATCAAGCCGAGAACAGGAAGTTCCCATGCGGGGTTTAAACGACGAACACAATATATTTTTAAATGAAAGTTATGACTTTCTTAAGAGTTATCGGCTTTTGGCAAGCTATCCCTGATTTTATTTTTCCGCACGAGCATAGTCGTCTTGATAACGCACAATATCGTCTTCTCCTAGGTATTCCCCGTTTTGCACTTCAATCAATACTAAGGGAATTACGCCAGGGTTTTCTAAGCGGTGTGTGGTGCATTGTGGAACGTAGGTAGACTGATTATTGCTTAATACGATTTCTGCGTCGCCACAGGTGACTCTAGCAGTACCAGATACGACAATCCAGTGTTCGCTACGGTGATGATGCATTTGTAAGCTCAAGCGATGTCCAGGCTTAACTTCAATACGCTTGATTTTATAACCGCGTGCTTCTTCCAAAATTGTAAAAGAACCCCAAGGGCGTAACTCAGTTGCAGCAACGCCTCTAGGAGTAACAGATGGGGGTCGCGTCAGTGCGCTTGTTTCTGCTGTTTCTTGGAATTGAGCCATAATTACCTCGTTTGAAGACATAAAAAAAATCCGCTAGTACTCTTAACTATTGTTGGGAAAAAGTAGCGTAATATTGCAACCGTAATTGTCTGCAATTGAGTCCACCTTAGCCAAACATACCAAAGTCAATTGTTACGGTGTAATCAACAGGTCGCGAGAATGGTATGTTTACACAAAGTCTTCATAAATTGTAAAGCCAGCTTTTCACAAGCTTTAAAAACTTTTTAATTATTAGTGATTTATGCCGTTTGTTACGTAAAAGTACGGAATCACTAATACAGTAAATATTACTAAGTGGAATTGGGAATTGCGAATTATCTCCCCTTGTCCCCCTCTCAGGGACGTGGTAAGAAAATCCCAATTCCGTTATGAACGCTGGCGGCGGTGTCGGGGGAGCGGTCGAGCAATTGTCCTCCCAAATAAAGACTTGTTGAACTACCACCGTCTAAATTTAGAGCGTTGACGCAGCCTAATTTCTGCATTAATTGGGCGTGTTCTGTCAAGTTTGGTCCAGTCCCACCGGCGCGGTCATGCACCGCAGCAATGATGAGGTTTCCGTTTGAGGTAGTGCAAACGGCGCTACGAATAGCTTTTTGCTCGGCAAAGGCTTTACTGAATTTTTCAGCTTCGGCATCAAGAACAATTTGGTTGTCTTTGACTAGCAATGGTCCCGCTCCTAGAATCTGGGGATAGCGGTTGAATTGTGGAGAGACAGCCGAACTGACAATGCTTATAGGAGTTGCAATCGATAATTTTGCGGCCTCATTGACGGCACCAGCGCGAAAAGCTAGTAGATAGCCGTTCTTGGGAATCGGTACAGCCCCAACTCCAGCTTGCTTCCCTGCATACTTTTGGGTAACTTGATTGTTTTGAACGATCGCAATAATTTCGTTGTCAGTAAGGGGTGTATAAGTTTCTCCCCACAGATAAGTGTATCTCGCTATTCCTTGCTGTACGTATCCACTGTTGAGATGAGAAATTGGCAGGCTTTGATTATTAGGAATAACTAAAGTTTCTTGTAGAGAAAGCCGATCCATGTAAAATTGTCCGGCATCATTCCAAGCAACAGCACCTCGGTTCAGAATCGGGCCGGAGAGCCACTGACCATCCCGACGAATTGCACCCAAGGGTAAGCGGTTTTTACGATTGAAGAAACCACCGTTGATTGCAGCGGCTGCTAGATATTTTTGAGCGGTATTAATTAGGGGTGCGGTACCTTCTTGTCGATCTTGGTTGGTCGTGACAGGTCTAACTTTGACTTTGGAAGTGCGGGGATTAATCTCTAGCCATACTACCGGAAAGCTTTCCTTACCCAAGGACACAAACTGCTGTTTCCAGCGCAATCCTGTAGCCCAATCGATTGAGCGTTCGACTAAAGCATCCGGACGTACATCAATAACTAAACGATGCGGTGCGCTTGTTGTGCTGATGCGAGGAGCTAAGCCGAAGGGAACTGCAAGTCGAATGATAGTTTGATTGTTGACTACTTCCACTTGTTGAATAAGTGGTTCTGGAGTTGGTTGTGGAGAAAATGGTAGCGGTATCTTGTTGAGAATATTATTTAATATGGGTTGAGTTGGCGGTGCGGGAGTGTAACGCTGTACTAAATTACCGTCTGCAACTCCATCAATGGTAATTGTCCACTCTCTTGCAGGTAGTTGTGGTTTGGCAGCAGGAGTATTCGTTTCTATGACAACATTTTGAGAATCTTCTAGGAGATCGGGTTTAGATGTTGGCAGTTGAGGTATGGGTTCGGGTTTTTTAATTAAAGCGCCCGGATTTAGTTTCCAAGGTGTGGGACGGTCTAAATCTACAATTACCCGTTGTTGAGATGATTTGTCTAGATTAATATTTCCGACTTTTGTGATCGGTGTAGAAATTTCTAAGATATTACCTTTTGTTTCTACTTGCCATTTTGCTTGTTGAGCAAATTTTGTAATATCTAAATAGCGATATCCCTGCACCAGGAAACCATTTAATACCTGTGGCTTGGATAACGCAGAAAACCACTGTACTGGTTGCAGTTGCGGACTGTTACTATTTAATAAATCGACCCCTATCGATCGCAGCGCTCCATCACTTAGATAAGTGCTTATTGATGCTTTGCCTTTTTGCTTTGGTTGCAGCCAAGTTCCCCGAAAAGAGCGACCGTTAACAGATATTTGAGTGCCAGAGAAAAATGATCCTTTGGAAGTCGATACGACCGATGGTTGATTTGACTGCGGCATCAGTTTAATATTATTTGCAGGCTCAGCTTTAGCAATGGAACTAGCTGTCAGATTTAAAATTATTGCAAGGGCTGAGAATACCGTAAATTTAGCAAAAAAGCAATAGCGCAGTGTAGCGTGATCGCGCCATATCGGTGCGGGTATATTTTTTGTAGCAAATTTTTCAAAAGAGCTATCATTTTTATTACCTATAGCACTAGGGATTTTTTCTTGACTGGAAGAAAGCTTTTTGAACATAATATTCGGTTAAGTAGTTACTCAAAAAAAATGATTTTTTTACATCGAAACAATTATCAAACCCAAAGTTCTTTAACGTGATAGTGTATAATTAGCCTTCTGTGATTTGCCTGCATCATGACAGTAGTAATTTACGCAAACTGATTGTAAATAATGCGTCAGTAAACAGTTTCTTTTGCTAGATAACTATAGGAGTTTTTGCTTGTAAAAGATAAGTTGCAATGTTTTATCTTTTTTTCTTCAACGTCTTGAAAAGTTTGGTGCAAGGAGTATCCCCGCATCAACTTTCCGCCACTCGTGCGGGGTGTGACAGACATTAATAACATTTGTAAAGGGTGTTGCCTTCAAGTGTGGGTATACTGCGACACAAAAAATCAACAATTAGTTAAGATAATCGGGAATTGCAAATGGACAACTAGTGTATGTAATACGCTGCAAGATTAAGCACCAAATTAGCAGAAACAATATTGAAAGTAATGAACGATTACATAGAAGTTTTGTTTCGGATCGGCAATAAATAGCTGCACGCAGTAAAAAAAACTTGCATTTTAGACAGACTGATTGAGAGAATATATAGCCTCAAGATATAAATAGAAAACCAGCGATACGTAAAGAAGGTCGATCAAACTCAGCATAAAAACATAAAAAATAGCGGGATAACTTGAACGCGGGCGCGAAAAAAAACAAGCCCGGAGTTAAACTTTTTCCTCGACATTTGCGAAAAGTTGGTGTGGGGATACTAGTTGCACCAAACTTTTCAGGAGATGACAACTTAGTTTTCTCTATTTCCTTCTTTGTGAAGGAATTTTTATCAAAAAAATTAGCTTTATCGGGGGACATTCTATGAATAACCAGCAAATGAATCAAGATAAAAACATTACTTCAGATACTTTTTTAGGTCAAAAGTGGTTGGTTGAAGAGAGAGACGCTTGTGGTGTGGGCTTTATTGCTCATCGTAAAAATGTAGAAAGTCATGAAATCTTAGCAAAAGGGTTGATTGCTTTAACTTGTTTAGAACATCGGGGTGGCTGTAGTGCTGACCGCGATTCTGGGGATGGTGCGGGGATCTTGAGCGCGATACCTTGGGAATTGCTACTCCCCGGTGCTACGACCCAAAATACTGCTGTGGGAATGCTGTTTTTACCCCGCGATGCCCAAGCTGCCCAAGTTGCTCGCTCGACTGTGGAAACTGTGGCGCGTTCTGAAAATTTGACGGTGCTGGGATGGCGTGTAGTTCCTGTAGATTCGAGCGTGTTGGGGGTACAGGCAAGCGATAATCAACCGCAAATCGAGCAGATCTTTCTCAGCGCACAAGTGACTGGGGATGAATTAGAAAGAAAGCTCTATATTACCCGCCGTTTAATTTCCAAGGCTATACAAAATTGCGATCGCCTCGATGATGATGTTTACGTTTGTTCGCTTTCGGCTCGCACGATTGTCTACAAGGGTATGGTGCGATCGGCGGTGCTAGCAGATTTTTATCTGGATCTCAAAAATCCGGCTTATAAAACTAGTTTTGTGGTCTACCATCGCCGTTTTAGCACTAACACTATGCCCAAGTGGCCCCTAGCTCAACCGATGCGGTTGTTGGGTCACAATGGCGAAATTAATACGCTGCTGGGTAATATCAACTGGATGAAGGCTAGGGAAGCCACTTTGAATCATCCGGTTTGGCAGGGACGTATAGATGAATTAAAGCCGTTTGTCAGTGTTGGTTCTAGCGATTCGGCTACTTTGGATAATGTGTTTGAGCTACAGGTGCGATCGGGTCGCAGTCCTTTGGAAGCTTCGATGATTATGGTTCCGGAGGCTTATAACCATCAGCCTGCTCTAAGTAAATATCCGGAGGTTGTGGACTTTTATGAATACTACAGCGGTTTGCAGGAAGCTTGGGACGGTCCGGCGCTGTTGGTGTTTAGCGATGGCGTGACGGTGGGGGCAAGTTTAGACCGTAATGGTTTGAGACCGGCGCGTTACTGCATTACTGCGGATGACTATATTGTGGTGGCTTCGGAAGCTGGTGTAGTTGAGTTTCCTGAAGAAAATATTATTGAGAAGGGACGCTTGGGACCCGGACAAACGATCGCGGTAGATTTGCAAAACCATTCTATTTTGAAGAATTGGCAAATTAAGCTCTCTGTTGCGAAAAAACATCCTTATGGGGAATGGTTGCGGGGAAGGAAGCAGTTAGGGAGTAGGGAGCAGGGAACAATTAAGAATGGGAATGGGTTGAATGGTAACGGAAATGGTAACGGACGTGGGGCAACTTCCGAACTAAAAGAAATAGATAGAGAGGCTTTACTGCGGCATCAGATTGCTTTTGGCTATACCACTGAAGATGTGGAAATGATTATTCAACCAATGGCGATCGATGGGAAGGAACCGACTTTTTGTATGGGGGATGATATTCCTTTGGCGGTACTTTCTGCTAAGCCCCATTTGCTGTACGACTATTTTAAGCAGCGGTTTGCTCAGGTGACTAATCCTCCTATCGATCCTTTACGGGAAAAGCTGGTGATGTCGCTTGCTGTGGAGTTGGGTGGGAAGGGTAATTTACTCGACCCCAAAGCCGAATATGCGCGGCGGTTCAAGCTGGATACGCCGGTGTTAACGGCCGCTCAGTTAATTGAAATCCAACAATCGGATTTTAATGTAGTAGAGTTATCGACGGTATTTTCTATCGATAGCGGCAGCGAAGGCTTGAAGACGGCCGTCGAGTTTTTGCAGCAGCAAGCTGTGGAAGCAGTGCAAAATGGAGCGAAGATTTTGATATTGAGCGATCGGATCAATTCCCCATTACCAATTCCCAATTCCCCATCTAACTACGGCGCAATCAACGCAGACCATACCTACATTCCGCCAATGTTAGCGGTGGGTGCGGTTCATCATCATTTGATTGCGAATGGGCTGCGGATGGATACTTCTTTGGTGGTTAATACTGCCCAATGTTGGAGTACTCATCATTTTGCTTGTTTGATCGGTTTTGGTGCGGCGGCTGTATGTCCATATATGGCTTTGGATACCGTGAGTAGCTGGTGGTCTGACCCCAAAACTCAGCAGTTTATGCAGCGCGGTAAAATTGAGGCGATTGGTTTGGAACGAGCGATCGCCAATTATATGACGGCGGTTGAAAATGGGTTGCTGAAAATCTTGTCGAAGATGGGCATTTCGCTGCTGAGTAGCTATCAAGGGGCGCAGATTTTTGAGGCGATTGGCATTGGCGGCGATCTGTTAAATTTGGGTTTTAGGGGTACTACTTCGCGGATTGGCGGTTTGAGCGTCACTGAGTTGCAGCACGAAGTACTATCGATTCACTGCAAGGCTTTCCCGGTGACTGCTAAGAAACTAGAAAATCTCGGCTTTGTGCAGTATCGTCGCGGTGGCGAATATCACATGAATAGTCCGGAAATGGCGAAGGCGCTACACCAGGCTGTGGGTAGTAAAAGCTACGACCATTATGAGGTTTATCAGCAACATTTGCAGCACAGACCGATTACGGCACTGCGGGATTTATTGGATTTTCAAAGCGATCGCCAGTCCATTTCTATAGAGGAAGTGGAGTCGGTAGCAGAAATTGTCAAGCGGTTCTGTACTGGGGGAATGTCGTTAGGAGCTTTGTCGCGAGAAGCACACGAAACTTTGGCGATCGCCATGAATCGGTTGGGCGGTAAGTCGAATTCTGGGGAAGGTGGAGAAGACCCGGTGCGGTTCGGGATATTAAATGATGTGGATGATAGCGGGCGATCGGCTACTTTACCGCATTTGCATGGGTTGCGGAATGGTGACAGGGCAACGAGTGCGATCAAGCAGGTGGCATCAGGACGGTTTGGGGTGACTCCGCAGTATCTGATGAGCGCCAAGCAAATTGAAATTAAGATGGCTCAAGGTGCTAAGCCGGGGGAAGGGGGACAGTTACCGGGTAAGAAGGTGAGCGAATATATTGCCACTTTGAGAAAGTCGAAGCCCGGTGTAACTTTGATTTCTCCACCACCGCACCACGATATCTATTCGATTGAAGATTTGGCGCAGTTGATATTTGATTTGCATCAAGTTAACCCCCTCGCTCAGGTTTCGGTGAAGCTGGTAGCAGAAATTGGCATCGGTACGATCGCAGCGGGTGTAGCTAAGGCGAATGCGGATATTATCCAGATATCCGGTCATGATGGCGGTACGGGGGCATCACCATTGAGTTCGATTAAACACGCCGGAACTCCGTGGGAACTCGGATTGAGCGAAGTGCATCGGGTGTTGATGGAAAACAGTTTGCGCGATCGGGTGATTTTGCGAGTAGATGGGGGATTGAAGAGCGGTTGGGATGTGTTGATGGGTGCCACAATGGGAGCGGAGGAGTTCGGGTTTGGTTCGATTGCGATGATTGCGGAAGGCTGCATTATGGCGCGGATCTGTCACACGAATAACTGTCCGGTGGGCGTAGCTTCTCAGAAAGAAGAGTTACGTAAACGGTTCCCCGGAACGCCGGAACAGGTAGTGAATTTCTTTTATTTTATTGCCGAAGAGGTACGCAGTCTGTTAGCAAAATTTGGCTATCGTTCATTATCAGAACTGATTGGACGGGCTGACTTGATTGCCTTACGCTCGGTGGAATTGACCAAAACGCGATCGCTGAATCTGGACTGTTTGTTGAAATTACCCGATACAAAGCAAAATCGCGACTGGTTGCAGCACGAAGCGGTGCATGGTAACGGTGCGGTATTGGATGACGAAATACTGGCAGATGCGGAAGTTGAGCGGGCGATTAACGGACATGGAGTGGTGAATAAAACCTATAGTGCAGTGAATACCAATAGAACCATCGGCGCACGGATTGCCGGTGCGATCGCCTCCAAGTATGGCGATGATGGGTTTGGGGGGCAGATCGACCTTACCTTTACGGGCAGCGTCGGACAGAGCTTTGGGGCTTTTAACCTGCGGGGAATGAATTTGAGGCTGTTAGGAGAAGCCAACGATTATGTAGGTAAGGGAATGAATGGTGGGGAAATTGTAATTAAACCGCCGCTCCAAGCCAAATACGAGCCGTCGGAAAACACGATAATTGGCAACACCTGTATGTACGGTGCGACAGGAGGAATGCTGTTAGCCGTGGGGAAAGCGGGAGAGCGGTTTGCGGTGCGTAACTCCAAGGGTACGGCGGTAATTGAAGGAGCCGGAGACCACTGCTGCGAATACATGACCGGGGGTGTAGTGGTGGTATTGGGTAGAGTGGGGCGCAACGTAGCAGCGGGGATGACCGGGGGATTGGGGTATTTCTTAGATGAAGAGGGCGATTTCCCTCAATTGGTCAACCCGGAAATAGTCAAGATACAGCGAGTAGTGACTGAGGGTGGGGAAAAGCAGCTTAAGGATTTGATTATGCTTCATTATGAGCGTACCGAATCAGCGAAAGCCAAAATGATTTTAGATAACTGGCAAGAGTTTTTACCAAAATTCTGGCAATTAGTTCCACCATCAGAAGCTGATGGTGTAGAAGCGGATTCTCGAACAAAACAGTTGAGTTCGGTTTAGATATAGTACTCAACCAACCCAACATCGCTGGTTAAGGTTAGGGAGTAGGGAGTAGTGGAAATAAAATTCCCTTACAAACTTCTCTTGGTGAACTACTAGTAGTCCACCACATTAATTTTGATGGATAAAATTTTCGTAGTGGGAGCGTCTCGCTCCCTGATATCAATTAGCGAGCGGGACGCTCGCACTACCTCTACCCTTCATAACTAATGATTTGGACCACTAGTACAAGTCGGTTTAAATTCAGATCTGAAGCCGGACGCTAAAAACCCCTCAATCAATAAGGGTACGACAAATGCCGTACCCTTGATTTATTAGCCATTCAAACGCAATTCTAGATTTAAAAATCAATTAATAGAAATATTAATTAGTCAATCGTGACAAAGTAACAAGATTAACAAATAATAACTATTTCTTCTGTGCAGTCACCGTTTTTTGAGACTTCTCCTCATGCTCTAGCAATTCTGGAATAGTTACAAAACGATAACCTTCTTTTTTCAAGTTGCTAATAATTGTTGGTAGAGCAGCAACAGTATTTTTGCGGGGACCACCACCATCATGCAACAGGACGATACCACCAGGAGTAGCCTGCTTCATAACTTTACTCACCAAAGTAGGAGCCGAAGGACGAGCGTAATCCATAGAATCAGCAGACCACATTACCACCGTATAATTTTTACCTTTCGCATAAGCAGATAAGCCATTATGCAGCATTCCACCAGGCGGACGAAACAAAGTAGTTTTAGTGCCTGTGGTTTGATAAATCAGGTCTGAAGTACGGTCAATTTCTAAAGCAGCAGCTTGCGGGTTGAAAAAATGATACCAATGATGCCAAGTGTGATTGCCGATAGTATGACCATCAGCGACTATTCGCTTGCCTAAATCGGGATAGTTTTTTAAAACTTGCCCAACAACAAAAAACGTCGCCTTGACATCATTTTTTTTCAAAATTTCCAGTATTTGAGCAGTATAGCCAGGCCAAGGTCCATCATCAAACGTAAGAGCAATTAACTTATCGTTAGGAGCTAGTTTTGCCTGCTTAATTATTTTTCCTTGAAAGCTTTTTGGTACTGTATGAAAAACACCTTTAGATACCGCAACATCTTGCCAACTGGTGAGCATTGCACCCTTAAATTCTTTGATCTGAGAAAACGAACCAGATTTTGCTGTTATATCTTCAACTTTTATTTGCTGTTTGCTACTTGCATTCGTAGAATCCCACTTGATAGGTAACATTAAACCAAGTACAAAACTACCGCATAAAGCAGTCAGAGCAATTAATATTCCTTGGGGTAAAGCTAACGACTTCTTATTTTCCACCAAACACGGCTCCTTCACTATCGAACCGCCACTTACGGTCATGACGGTATGTTATAACACAGTTTCTCTATATTCTTTATTACCGGATCAATTTTCAGTAATCCTGAAAAATTAAATACAGGTTTACAGAAGTTCGCCTTTGGAGACGGATGTATTTATATTTACTTAAAAGCCGAAACAATAAGGAACTACAGGTAATAAGCAGATGCAATACACGTAACTGTATAGTTACAACAAACGAGGTTAATTTTACCTTTAAAAAATAATTTGTCCATTAAAGAAAAGGTTAAAATTTTCACCCAATAATACTTGCCTTGTAAGCGAGTATTCCGATAAGACGCTGCGCGGGGTAATTTGGTTTCACCTGCTTTAAAGATAGCCTTGCGTCTAATCTAAATGCTCGCTAAGCAATTCAAATGCAATGTTGTTATTTTTATGAGAATATTTGAAATCCGGTAGCAATGTTTAATTTAATACTAGAATAATTTGTTTTATTATTTACAAACAAATTTAGCAATCTATATTTTATACATAAGCTTCAGTATAAAAATTAAATTTACAACATATTAATGATGACAAATACATCTTTAAATGCAGACAGTATAAACACTGAATTTAATATCTGAAAATATTCCTCTAGACTTATACTTTTGATATCAACTTATTTAAGCATTTTAGAAATAATATTCTTGTTGTACAAAATACATATAATATTTTATTTTTCAGAATATTTTAGTCTTTTCTTAATACTAAAGTAGTTGCTGGATATATAACTTCTAATAACACGATTGTATTGACATAGTTTATTTAATGTACGAAATTTATTCAGTAAATTGACCTCGATTACGAAGTGTAAAAGACTAATCTAAATATGAAGATAGCTTTCATTTAAATTAAACCGAGAGGAACGCAGAATTTTATTTTTTGAGTGAAAAAGTCGATTATAGCTGCGTCTTTATTAATTGAAGCCAAATCCATATAGGAAAAAGCAATCTGCTTTCTTAATAGCTGCACAGCTGAGAGTATACAATAAAACATCGTTTTTAGTAAGCCAGCAAAATATTTATTTATTAACAGTTTTTTAAGCTACCCATTGATTCTGGGCAAACAGTACAGCTAAACTTGCTAATAAAACAGCGAAAAATCCCGCGATCGCAAAACCCCAAGCACGATAATCTTTCAGCAACAGCCCCAAAGCGAAAGACAAGGAAACAATACCATAAGCGTAGCGTTCCACAGAAGCTGTAAGTCCGGTATTAAGTATTAAGGCATAGGAGAAAAAGGCGTAAACCACTGTTACCAAAGGAATTTTAGCTCGCGAATACCATAATAAACCAAGTCCACCAAAGACAATAGCTATCTTAACCAAAGGAATTTTATCAAATGGATTTCCGGCTGCTGACCATAACGGTTCACCGATACCCAACCATAACAATAACCATAAAAAATAGAATACACCGCGCAACTTTATATTAATTAACTGTTGGCGAAAACGCCATAATAAAAAACCGCTGAGTACTATTAATCCAAGTAATAGCGGAGAACTGAAAATTTGCATCAACATATTCCACCAGCCCTGAGCCGCAAATCCCGTAGAATCTCTCCAACCTTTTTGGACGTGGACAAATGCTAAAGGGTCATTAAATTTTATTAAACAATACAAACTATAAAGCAACGTACTCGATCCTACAGCAAAACTAGCCAGATAAGCTTTTACACCCCTGTGTTGTTTCCAAGCAACGAACAAAAAAGCCGGAATCAACATGACTCCAGTGATTCTGGTTGCTGTGGATAATATTCCCCAAATCGCTGCCGAGATATGCTGCTTTTTATCAAAAGCGCGTAAAGCTGCGGTACTAAATAATAAAAATAATCCTTCAGTATAAATTACGCTTCCGTAAAGAGAATAAGGACACCACCCCAAAACAACAGTACTCCAACGTGCCGCACTTACGCCATAACATTCTTTTACCCAAGAGTAGAGGACAATTAAAGCACCTAAAAATGCAAAATTATTTAATAATACGGCTGCCACTTTAAAAGGTAAACCAAAGTACATAATTGCTTTAGTTAGTAATGGTAAAAGTGGAAAAAACGCCACAGAATATTGTTTACCATCATTGATAAATTCATAACCAACTACAACAATACGGTGATACCAGATGCTGTCCCATGCATAGAAAACATCCCAGCCAAAAGCCGGGGGTTGAGCATTTTCTGGAATAGGTATTAAAGGAGCAATTAAGAACATGGCTACAACAATTATTAATCGGCTGAAAAACCACATTGTTGTAGGGAAAATCAAATCGTTATGTAAAAATTTGGATTGAGCCATTCGATTTTGGATTATATCTTTATGATTTCAGGATTTCAATAACAAGATACTTATTTTTTTATTCTATTTGAGTATTTTTGATTATCTCCTAGTTGGAAACTAAGAGCTTATTTTTTAAATTAAAATTAAAACCTAATATAACTTTGCTAAAAAAACGACATAAAAAGTAGCCAAAGATTTATTTGATTAACTTAAGTTTTACTTATGATACCCAGACATTTTGAGCAAACCTCACAGCTAAACTAGCAAGCAGGATGGCGAAAAAAACCATAGTAAAACGTCCTACAAAAGGGCGAGAATGAAGGAATTCGCCAAATGCAAACGATAGCGATATAATGCCGTAGGCGTAACGTTCAACAGAAGCAGTAAGACCTGTGTTGAAAATTAAAATATAAGAAAAAAGTCCATATATTACAGCAACAAGGGGAATTTTTGCCCGCGACCACCACAATAGATATAAACCCCCGAAAATAAATACGCTTTTAATGAATGGATCTCCTGCTAATAACCACATTAATAAGATTAGTACAGAGAAAGCGTAGTTCAATTGTTTAGAACTTAATTTATGACGAAATTGCCATAATAGATAAAAAATACCAATACATAATGTAAAAAGAAGCGGATATAAAGGATCTTTTAAATATTCTGACTTTACATTAATCGGACCAAATAAAATTTGCATCAGCATTTTAACCCAACCTTGCCAAGCAAAACCGGCTGAGTCACGCCAGCCTTTTTGTGCATGAACAAATGCTAAAGCATCGCCAAATTTCACAAAACAATAAAAGCTATACAAAAGTAAACCACTAGCAACACATAGACTGGCAATATATGCTTTAATATTTTTACCTTGCTTCCAAGATAAGAACAAAAAAGCCGGAATAAGAGTAACTCCTGGAACTCGCGTTGCGGTAGATAATGCTCCCCAAAAACCTGTACCAATATATTGTCCTTTACAGAAAGCTCGTAGAGCAGCTGTAGTACATAATAAAAACAACCCTTCAGTATAAATTACAGTTCCAAATAGCGAAAAAGGGCACCAAGCTAAAGCTGCTGTCGCCCATCTAGCTCGGCTTTTACCACTATATTCATCTACCCATAAATATAAAATGATTAAAGCACCCAAGAAGGTTAAATTATTAATTAATAAACCTGCGACTTTAAAAGAAAAACCGAAGTTCATTAACAGATGAGTTAACAAGGGAAATAAAGGGAAAAATGCGACAGAATGTTGTTTTCCATCGTTAATATATTCATAACCAGAACTGGCTATTGAATCATACCAACCACTATCCCAAGCATAGAAAACATCTAAACTAAATGTAGCAGCATCACCGTTTGTAGGCGCTTTTAGTAAAGGAGCAATTAGCAACATCGCTACAACAATTACTAATCGGCTGAAAAACCACATTACTGTAGCAAAAACTAAAGCATTCTCTAAATATTTTTTAAATTTACTCATGGTGTTTTAGATTTTAAAGTTATGATTTCATTCTTTTAAATCACCTCTAGTTGAAAATGATCTAATTTTTTGACCGGAAAAAGTTTAAAATTAAAAGCGCTTTATAAATAGAAAAACATCATCGCGCTGATATTGCAAATTAAATTTTTGATTATCTTTGAGTTGACTTATTAAGCCAGTGACGAAATCCCGATTATTTAACCAACCTGGATGGCGGAGATTTAGTAATACATAATCATATTTAGTTAAATCTGCTGGAGGTAAATCGGCATTTGTTAACTCAATTAATTCTCGATGAGCTAAATGAGGCGCAATTGTTGCCGTAGTAAGAACACCGCCTTTTGTTTGAACTTGACTAACAGCTTCTCGCGTGGCTTCGAGAGTGTCTAAAGTGTCTAGATAACGCGACCAAAAATATCCATATTTAGCCAAAGCTAAAAAAGCAATTAATGACCAGGTAATTAATAATTTAGAAGTCAGCCAAGGTCTTTCTTTTCGTTGTTGATACTGATGTATAGAGCATAATAGCCATACGATAATAAAAGGAAAAATCGTTAATGAATAATGATGAACTAAATCTCTTTGTGCGGAATAATCTGAGAGTATATTTAATAAAAGCATTGGTAATGCTGGTAATAATATCATGACCTGTTGCCAGCGTAATCCAATAATTACTGGCGCTACAAGTAGAAAATAATAAAAAACTGTATCTCTGAGAAAGAATTTACTAAAAATTAAACTTGGATTAGTAAATATATTAGATAGAATTTCTGAAGGTGAATTACCTAGAGTTGCATAAAAAACTACACCTCCAGCTTGACCTCCTCTAAGCATTGGCACTAGATAACCGATTGTAGCTATAAACCAAACTGTCCCAAGTACTATACATCCCCAACCATATAATCGTTTACCCGCAACTAACCAAAACCAAATCCCCAGTCCAATTACGGTTAAACTCAAAATTTCTTTACAACTCAAAACTAGAACTACAGCTGCTATCAGTTGCCAAGTTTTACCTGCAATTCCTGCCCATATTGCCCAAAGTAACCCTGGTACTGCAATTGACTCTGGACGAAAATCGGTAAAAAAATTGCTGTTAAATAACGCTGGATAAAGCAAATAAGACAAAGCAACTGCTCTTGCATAAATTGGAGATAAGCGGCTTTGTAAACTCAAGGCATATATTGGTAACGCTCCTAATGATAAAGCAATTGCTTGTACTGCAAACAGCCAATGTACGTTAGGAATTATTTTGTATAGTAAAGCGATCGCATATAAAATTAGAGCTGCATGGTCTCCTAGCAGATGAAAACCCAAAAGTGATGAAATCGGTGGTTTACCGATACTAGCAAGGTAAACCCATTGGTCAAATACAGCTAAATCAAGAGCTGTTGATTTAAACAGCGCATGTCGTAAACTGCTGCAAGCAAAAAGAATTAACATACTAATGCTAACCATCCAAGCAATTGCAGTATGTTGATTTTGTATTTTTATCATATTAACTAACCTTTAGCCTCAGTTTTTATTTAATTACCTATTTTTTTAAATAATTGTCCCATTACGCTTGCAGAAACCGACAAAAGTAGCAAACAAAATTCTTGCCAAGTCATATGAATTTTACATTTTAGATTACCCTGCGGGAAGACGCTTTCGCCTTTTTGCTAAATCCTAGATTCTTTTCAATCATCTCTATTTGAAAACGATCTATTTTTTTTAATTGGAGAAAATTAAAAGCGCTTTATAAATAGAAAAACATCATCGCGCTGATATTGCAAATTAAATTTTTGATTATCTTTGAGTTGACTTATTAAGCCAGTGACGAAATCCAGATTACTTAACCAACCAGGATGGCGGAGATTGAGCAATATATAATCATATTTAGTTACATCTGTTAGTGGTAAATCTGCGTTTGTTAATTCAATTAATTTTCTATGAGCTAAATGAGGCGCAATTGTTGCCGTAGTAAGAACACCGCCTTCTGTTTGAACTTGACTAACAGCTTCTCGCGTGGCTTTCCAAGTATCCAAAGTATCCAAATAAATTGACCAAAAATATCCATATTTAGCTAAAGCTAAAAAAACAATAAATGACCAAAGTATAATCTTACGTGGTTTTTTCAACCATCCCTTACCTGCTGCTAATGTAGCAATAACTGTTAATAAAAGAAACGGTAGTGCTGGTAAAGAGTATTGATTAACTAAATCTTTTTGAGGTTGATAGTCAGCTAATAAATTTAGCGCTACACAGGGAATTGCACCAACTAGAGGTGTTATTCCAGCAAATGAAAGCCCCCAAATTACTGGTAATAGCAATAAAATTAAATAGAATAAGTTCTCTACTGAAAATATTTTTTCTAAAACGATACCTGGTTTCAAAATTAAGTTTTGAGCAATTTCTAAAATCGAGTTACCTAGATAACTGTAACGTCCGATATATGAGAGTTCTTGACCACGGAAGTAGGGAATAATTACCTGCGAACTAATTAAAAACCAAGCAATACCAGTACCAAGCGCGATCGCACCACACAAACGTCGCTTCTCAAAAAAAATCAGCCAAACACCCATCCCCGCGATCGTCAACGATAGAACAGCTTTACATCCTATAATAAAAATTATAGAAATACTAAACCAAGCAATTTTAGCTTGTCGTGCAAACCATACTGCGGCTAAAAGTGCGGGTAAAGCCATCACTTCCGGGTGAAAATCAAATAAATTAACATTAAATACAACCGGATAAAGAAGATATACAAATAGAATTGCGAAAGCTTGATTTGAAGGTAATCCGGCTTCACGTCCGAGTAACCATGTAGGTAACGCACCTAATGCTAATGCAAGAGCTTGGAGAAAAAATAACCAGTAAACGCTCTCGTAGATTTTGTATAACAAAGCCAAAGGATACCAAATCCAAGTAGCATGATCCCCTAATATATGAAAATTTAGGAAAGAAGAAATCGGTGGTTCTCCTCTACTAATTAAATAAACTGCTTGGTCAAATATTCCTAAATCGAAAGCAGTAGATTCAAACAAGATGTGTCGCAAACTGCTACAAGCAAATAAAACTAAAGTACTTATAGCAATCAACCAACTAACAACAGTTAATTGATTAAACTTGCGTCCCATAAGTTCTAATTTTAAATCTTCTATTACCTCAATTTCTAAATTCATAATTGATTCGCAACCTTATTTACTACTTTTGCCAAACGACTAAGATGACTCCACAAACAATCAAACTTAAACCCATAAGACGAGTTAAAGGGATAGATTCTTTAAAAATAAAAAAGCCTAGTAAAACTGAAAAAACGTAAACCAAAGATGCCGAGGGTCCAGCTACACTCAAATTAACTCTAGTAAGTAGCAAAATATAAACAATAGCGCCAATACCATAACAGGCTAAACCTATCAATAATTCCGGAGTTGTAATAATTCCAAAAATTTGTTTAACAGCATTTGCAGCATCAACTCTACCTAATTTTACCGCACCTATTTTTAAAAATAATTGTCCCATTACGCTTGCAGAAACCGACAAAAGTAGCAAACAAAATTCTTGCCAAGACATATGGATTTTGGATTTTGGATTTTAGATTTTGGATTGGTTTATTTTATTATTAGCTATATAGATAGTAAAGAAATATTATGGAACGTTGCGCTCCGCAATAACATACTCTACTTTTTAACTCCTAACTCCTAACTCCTAACTTTTGATTCTTGTCCTATTTGCAACTCCTCTAATTTCTTTTACAGTATAAATCGGACGACCTTTAACTTCTTCGTAAATACGACCAATATATTCGCCTAAAATACCGATACAAAATAGCTGCACCGAACCCAAAAAGAACAGCGAAATTGTAATCAAAGTGTAGCCAATTAAAGGAGAGGCAGAATCAAACAAACGCCAATATAAAACTAAAAATATCATTAATAAAGCCATTATTGCCGAAAGCATTCCTAAATAAGTCGCAAGCTTTAAAGGAACTCTGGAAAAAGAAATAATTCCATTAATAGCTAATGCCCAAGATTTAGCCAGAGAATACTTGACTTTTCCAGCAAAACGTGGATCTCTTTCAAATGTTATTGCTGTTTGTCGAAAACCTACCCAAGCACGTAAACCCCGTATATAACGATTGCGTTCTGGCATTGCATTCAGGATATCAACTACTTCCCGATCCATCAAGCAGAAATCGCCAGTATCTGGAGGTATATTTACATCAGCTAAACGTCTTAAAATCCGATAAAAAGCATAAGCTGTAAACCTTTTTAACACAGTTTCTTTCTTACGAGATAGACGCTGAGCGTAAACAACTTGATATCCTTCTCGCCACTTTTCAATCATTGGTGAAATCAGTTCTGGCGGGTCTTGTAAGTCGGCATCCATCACAATTATTACTTGACCGCGAACAAAATTTAAACCAGCCGTTACGGCTATTTGATGACCAAAATTACGAGCTAAACTTATATAGTTAAAGTGATAATCGCGCTCGTAAATTTCGCGCATTAAATTTAAAGAATTATCCCGACTACCATCGTCAATAAAAATTAATTCTGTCTCGCTATCTAACTGTTCGAGAACACTTTGTAGACGACGATAAAGTTCGGATATATTTTCTTCTTCATTATAAATTGGGATAACTATCGAAACTATTGGTTGAGTCATTTAGAGTCAATTATCAATTATCAATGACCAATTACCATTTATATGTGTGGTTTTCGTGCTAATAATAAAATAGATACACCAAAAGGTAGAGAAAGTCTATTAATTAAGTAACGTTCGCTGGCAAATAACCATTTAAAAATTTGATTAACTGGTTTTGATGGTAATACCAAATCGCTACTAGGTTGATTTTTGTTTTGTTTCGGTAATTTTGCTAAACCCCGGACGATCGCAACTACCGGGAACAAAACAGTATTGAAATAACTTCCATAGCCTATTTTATAACCTGCGTTCTTCACCACTTGTTTTAAACCTGTTAATCGGTAGCGACGCTTGTGATGGTTGATTTCATCGTGTTCGCTCCACAAAAACTGATAGGCTGGAACTGTGACTAATAAATATCCTCCAGGCTTTAGTTTATAATACAAAGCTTTGAGCGCTGATAAATCATCATCAAGATGTTCTATAACATCCAGTATTAAAATTAAGTCATACTGCGAATTAAAAGGAATATTATCGGGTAAACTACCCCGTTTTACCTGAATTACTTGACGTTGATTCGCGAGTTGACAAGCAATTTCATCCAATTCCATCGCCGAAACTTTTCCGTAACGGGATAACATTTGTAAATTACCACCAGTACCGCAACCAGCTTCTAAGATTTGAGCATTTTTTGGTAAATTTAATTTTAGAATTACTTGTTCTATAATTTGACGACGTGCTACAAACCACCAATGTTTATCTTCTACAGATGCATACTGTAGGTAAAAATCTTTTTCCATTAGCTATTCTCCATACCTTTATTTTGTAAATTAATCTTTGTTTACTTAAACGTTATTTATCTTCACCCTCTTCCCCATCCCCCTATCTCCCCACCTCCCTTGTCTCCTTATCCCTACTATTCAAGCCCCAGACAATTTATAGTAAGGTTGTCTGTCACTGATAAATAAAAATTGTGAAAGCTATTACTCTTATTGGTTCTACTGGCTCAATCGGTACTCAAACTTTAGATATTGTTAGTCAATGTCCCGAACAGTTCAGGATTGTGGGATTAGCCGCAGGGCGCAACGTAGAATTATTAGCATCTCAAATTCGGCAGTTTCGACCGAGTATAGTGGCAATTTGTGATGAAGATAAATTACCACAACTTAAAGAAGCAATAAAAGACATTCAACCCCAACCAACTTTACTATCGGGGGAAGCTGGTGTTATTGAAGTTGCTCGTTATCAAGATGCGGACACTGTAGTTACGGGTATTGTGGGCTGTGCTGGGCTGTTACCTACCATCGCTGCGATCAAAGCTGGTAAAAATATTGCTTTGGCAAATAAGGAAACTTTAATTGCTGGCGCACCAGTGGTTTTACCTTTAATCGAAAAACATGGGGTAAAATTATTACCCGCAGATTCCGAGCATTCTGCGATATTCCAATGTTTACAAGGTATTCCAGAAGGCAGCTTGCGTAAGATTATACTTACAGCCTCCGGTGGGGCTTTCCGCGATTGGGATGTTGAAAAATTAGCCGATGTAACGGTTGCTGATGCGCTTAAACATCCTAATTGGTCAATGGGGCGTAAAATTACCGTAGATTCGGCAACTTTGATGAACAAAGGATTGGAAGTAATTGAAGCGCACTACTTATTTGGTTTAGATTACGACGATATTGAGATTGTGATTCATCCTCAAAGCATTATTCATTCACTAATTGAATTGCAAGATACTTCAGTTTTGGCTCAGTTGGGTTGGGCTGATATGCGTTTACCTTTACTGTATGCTTTATCTTACCCAGAACGTATCTTCACCAATTGGGAACGTTTAGATTTAGTTAAAGCTGGTTCCTTAACATTCCGCGAACCCAATCATCAGAAGTACCCTTGTATGCAATTAGCTTACGCTGCCGGAAGGGCTGGTGGTTCAATGCCAGCAGTCTTAAATGCTGCCAACGAACAAGCTGTAGCTTTATTCCTAGAAGAGAAAATTCACTTTTTAGATATTCCCCCCTGCATCGAAAAAGTTTGCGATCGCCATTCCCAAAACAACCATTCAAATCCTAATTTAGATGACATTTTAGCAGCCGATAAATGGGCAAGGCAAGCAGCTTTAGAGGCTGCACAAAGTCTACAAAATGCACCGACAGTAGTTTCAATGCGGTAAGGGACAGGGGAAGATGGGGTGATGGGGGATAGGGTGATGGGGGGATAGGGTGATGGGGTGATGGGGTGACAAGGGGAAAGATAAGTTCTAACTAACTATCCCCAATGCCCAATTACCAATGCCCAATTCCCAATTACCAATGCCCAATTCCCAATTCCCAATTTACTTTTTCGATGCAGAAAGTCTTGCTAAAACCTCTTTCATTCCAGGAGGTAACTGACGCATTATTTTACCTTTTTCCCTATCCATTGCGACTAAGGTAACTTTGGCACTGACATATAAATGTTGTCCGTCGATTGATTGAATCGCATAATCCCAGTTGATGCGAACACCCGTTACTTCTTCCATACGAGTTTTGACTACAGCAGCTTTACCCAACTGGAGCATCTGATGGTAGCGTATTGACATTTCTACCACGGGTAACTCGCAGCCTAAAGCGACTAAATCTGTATATTCAATTCCAATTGAACGTAAGCATTCTATTCTTGCTTCTTCCATCCACGCAATATAAGTACCATGCCATACCACGCCTGCATAATCAGTATGATGAGGTTGAACTCTTACTCGATATTCAAACCAGTTCTCAGATGCGTGCAAATATTGATTATCGATCGCCCCAGTCGGAGGTAACTGTGGTTTTTGTGATTTTTCTTCGGACATCTTAAATCTTCACAGATGCTTGGTGACTTACTTTACTAATTTGCCATAACACAATAACTAATCCTGCTAGCTTTTACAGGATTACTCGTTGTCTTCTCACGATTATAATTACAAGACTGTTTGAGCGATCGCTAATGTACCCAATTGATTAATTATTTTCCGCAACGAGACCTTAAGTATAAGTAGATAAACGCTATTAAGTATAAGATAAAACCTCACCCTCAATCCCCTTATCAAGGAGAGGGAAGCCGGAGGCAAGGTGGAATTTTACATTTAATTTGATCCACTTACTTAATAGTTTCTTAATTCTTAATATTCCTTTAACTTTTCAAACTAGATTCAAATTAGATTTTTATCAAATTTTCCGTTTTAAACATTGCCCGAAATAGACCTGTAGAAGTCTATGAATATGAGAAGGTTCGAGAAAATCAAAAAATTATGTATAAAATAATTGATTTAAAGAGTAGTATAGAATACAATAAGATTGTGTAAATCCAATTACGCAGCGCCAATGTGTATAGCACAATTCACTTTAAATGACTAGTTTTATCTGTAGTTACTCGGATAAAAAATTGCGAAATATATTTTTGGGAGAAGCGCGATCGCAGTTTGAGAGGTGTGGACTAAAAGCCGCTCTCATTGCTGCTGCAATCCTTTTCTCAAGCCAAAATAAATTTCAGTAATTACTCCAGAATTAAAGAATTATTAGTAAAATGTTAATACAGTTAAATATAAATTATACATTATGCTACTTACAAGTAAATAACTTGTAGTTATACCTATAAAATTAGAAGTGCATTTTTATAAATGCCCAAATATTAATAATTAGAACTGGTAGCCTCAATTACATTTCGCCTTCATAAAAATTACAATGGCTCTATTCTCTATTTTCTACATCAATACTGCCAAAATAAAACCTCAGCGCTTTACTTTGACAAACTATAGATATAGCAACAAGTTCAGCAACCAACGTCCGATGCGGACTATGACAAGTATCTAGTTAATGGTTTGGAAAAAATTAAACTATAAACTTAAAATATTGCCGTTTTTTCGTTCTGAACAAGTACTTGCATTACCTTGATCGAGGCTACCTTGTAAAAACTAAGCTTAACAGCGTTTTACAAGAGTTTTGACACCAGTAGAAGTTTCCATTGGTGGATGCTTAATTAAATTCGCAAGTTCCTGTAGCTGGTTAACTGCTTCCGCACCTTCCAACTTCATTAGCTCGCGGTCATCACGCATCTCAGTCCAAGTGATACCGTAATCGGATACTAAAAACCGAATCAGATGATTTTCTCCCAAGCTAACCATAAATGAAGCACTGTTCATTTGGTCGCCACAAGTATAGCAAGACGCAGGATATCCTCGTCTCTCAAGCACAATCGCTAAGGCTTGTAAGTTCATTACCAAGTCTTGAACGAATTGCCGGTGTTGTTGCGCTAATCTTAGAAACACTTTTATCCTCCAAACACCACAATTATTTTGGTCTCTTTTATATTTTTTTTAGATTTTCCCATCAAATGATCTTGTAAACTAAACATTACAATCATCCTCAACTAAGAAAATCTAAGAAATCGCTACCTTGAAAATGGTAGTTCATGTAGGCAAGTCGTACCGTATCATAATATTCACTTTGCAACTAAAAAATTTCCGACAGGTTGGTTAAATTTTACTTCGTATTTAAATTGTCGAGGTCAGGGTAGATACCGACAATCTAAATCCGCTATCACATTAACTCATATTCAGTACAAGTCAACTGCCAAAAAGCCAAAAATAATATCCTTATCGGCTATTAAGCACCAAAAAAGCTGGTTTTAATCGCTTGATTGGCGTTTTACTTGTTTTTCTTGCTGCTAATATTGCAGTTAATCTATGTACATTTAACAATAGCAGACTGTTTTCCTTGGTACAAAAGGAAATTAATGAAATTGGTTGCTTCTGGCAAAGGCAAAAAATATTCCTTACAAAAAGCTTTAAATTTAACATCACTTCAATAGCTTACTGTAACTTGTCTAACTCGTACATTTAATTACCTTAATGTCAAAACTAAAACTCAAGGATAGCTAAATAATTAAAAGTAATTGTGCCAATTCGGCATTATTATTCTTAAAATTTAATTAAAATGTATGTTTTGCTACATAAACTTGTAGTCAGAAAAACAAAAAATCAAACTAAATCAGTAATCTAACAGCTACTATTTCAGAGCGATCAATCTGAAAACCGAATAGTTTTAACTATAAATATTTTATTTACTTATTGAAATACAAAATCGTGTCGCAGCTATTTGCGACACGATTTCGACCATTTAGCAATAATAATTATCTTCAGTAAATCACTGAAAATGAATAATTACTATACTTCAGATTACTTGCCACCAACCGAAAGCAGGACCAATAAAACGAACCGTCACCCAAAGAGCAACCATTATAAAGATGCCAATCCAGGCTCCGCGAGTAGTCCAACTGACGAACTCTTCAGCTTGTTTTTTAGTGATCGCAACCCAGGGGAGAATACGAGAAGATTGACCATAATCTCTCCCCAGTGAAGCTTTGCGCCGTTTTGCTTCGCCCATAATTGAGATTGAGATACGCCGTACAAAATATCTGCTATAGCTTATCCTAGCGCTTATATAACCATATTTAACTAGATATTTTATAAAGAAATGTAGCTTTCTTGTAAAGCGGTTTATTTGTACCGACTTAACTTAGTTAAAAAGTTTTTTTATTGCCTGTTCACAAAATATGATATTTTAGATGTTTTGATATATCGCAAAAATATTGTCATACAAATCAATTTTATATTTGAATTTGGTTTTTAAATTAAAATTATTTTTTTCGAGATAAACAAATTATTAACCTCAGCCTTTTAACTAAAAGTCAAACAAAGCTCAATTTTCTTTTGAAAAGCTTAAAAATACTTAAGCCAAATGTAACAATTAAAACTTTTGTATAAGTCGAAGCTCAAAAAAACACGGCTATCATAAAGTCTCCAAAACTAATTTTACTAATGGTGTTAATCTGATACCGAGAACAATCTTTTAATAGGTGTTGGAACTATGCTGATTCTGTGCTGTTCATCAGGTATAGTTTTGCATGAGTTTTAATGCCGCCTGGGCTTTCCGACCTACTGCACTGCATAGCACATCATACGCGCAAATTAAAGATGAAATATAAGGGCTTTCCCATTTTTGGCAATAATTCTTGCCTTAACTTAAGATTTACTTTCTCTATCGCTGCTTTGGCTATAGTTTCTAGTGGTTCGATGCTACTACCAGTAGAAGTTGATGCGAGTGCCACAAAACAAAGTAGCGCTCAAACGATCGCACAAAATCCCATAGCAAGCAGCATAATTTATGTAAATCCACAAACTGGTACAGACGCGACTGGTGCCGGTACTACTGAAGCTGCACCGTATAAAACTATTACTTTTGCTCTCCGACAAGTACAACCGGGTACCGTTATTCAACTCGCTCCCGGTACCTACAGTAGTGAAACAGGAGAACAATTTCCATTAACAATCCCGCAATCAGTAACGCTACGGGGAGATGAAGCTGGTAAAGGACAAGCAATATTAATTACTGGCAGCGGTAAATATACCAGCCGTACTTTTGCCGCTCAAAACGTGACTATTCTTCCTCAAAATAATTCCGTTATTACTGGTGTTACCGTTACAAATCCAGAATCTCGCGGTACTGGTGTATGGATAGAATCAACTAATCCCAAGGTTACAAATAGTACTTTTACTAATAATAAGCGAGAAGGTATTTTTGTTACTGGTACTGCTAATCCAATAATTGCCGGGAATATTTTTATTCAAAATACAGGTAATGGTGTTTCTGTCGCCAAATCTGCACAAGGAGAGATTCGCGGCAACTTATTTCAAGACACAGGATTCGGTTTAGCTATCGGTGGAGACTCTACACCTTTAATTATTGAAAACCAAATCTTGCAAAACGTAGACGGACTTTTTATCTCTAATTCAGCGAAGCCAGTATTACGTAAAAACGTTATTCAAAACAATACCCGCGATGGTATTGTGTCTATTTCTCAAGCTCAGCCTAACTTAGGTACGTCTGAAGAAGCCGGTGGTAACTTAATCCGTAATAACAAGCGTTATGACGTAAATAATGCCACACAAGGTCAAATTTTGGCGATCGGTAATGATATCGATGAAAGCAAAATTCAAGGACAAGTAGAGTTTGTCGCTGCTGCTGTAAATCCTCTTCCCGGTGGAGCTACAGCTTTCCGAGATGTCGCACCAAACTATTGGGCGAAAAGCTATATCGAAGCTTTAGCTTCTAAAGGCGTAATCGCAGGCTTCCCCGATGGTACTTTCAAACCCAACGAACCAGTTACCCGCGCTCAATTCGCCGCCATTATTAACAAAGCTTTTTCGCCCGAAGCTCAACGACAAGCCAGCAATTTTGGCGATGTCAAGAGTAATTTTTGGGCTTATAGTGCTATTCAAACAGCGACTAAAGGCGGTTTTTTGGCTGGTTATCCTAACAATACTTTTAGACCACAACTGGAAATTCCCAGAGTACAAGTTTTAGTTTCTCTGGCTAACGGTTTAGGTTTAACTGCAACCAATCAAAATGTTCTGTCTGTTTACACCGATGCTTCACAAATTCCTAGTTGGGCGCAAGCACCAGTTGCAGCAGCAACCACAAAGCAGCTTGTAGTTAACTACCCAACTGCCACACAATTAGATCCCAACCGTCAAGCCACTAGAGCAGAAGTTGCGGCTTTTGTTTATCAAGCGTTAGTCAACGCCGGAAAAGCCCAAGCAATTCCCTCACCTTACGTAGTAACGGTTCAGCAATAAAACTATTACTCCCCAAATAGCTCTTCAATAGTTCTTGAAAAATTAAAAGCGCCAAGACTACTTTTATAGTCCGGCGCTTATTTTTTCAACGTTCTTGACGGCTATCTTCCCAACGCCAGAGAAAAACCATTAAAGCCACTACTCCCAACTGAAGCGCTAAAGATGGTAGCCCGATATCAAGGGCAGTCTTCTGGGCTAATAGCTGTAAGACAAAAATAAATGCCCCTATTAATCCAGAGGCACCAAAAGATAGATAAACGAACTTTCGTAAACCCCGATAGGGAGATGCTGCTTCTGCTTTGAGACGAGCGTATTGCTCTGTACTTAATTGACGTTTATTGGTGCTTTTTTTGGGATTTGGTTGTACCATGAAGTTGATAATGATATAATTAGAGATTATTTATGCCGACGTGGCTCAGGGGTAGAGCAATTGATTCGTAATCAATAGGTCGCGGGTTCAAATCCCGCCGTCGGCTTTATTTTGATTCGTTTTTTAACTTCAACTAATAGTTTACCTGTTTGAGGATTATCCGATTGCGACCTTCTTGTTTAGCTTGATAAAGAGCTTTATCGGCAGTCAAAATTAAATCGCTTGGTGAGGATTTACAGTTGGGAATGGTGGTTGCTACCCCCAAACTCAAAGTGACGTAATTACTAATGTCAGAGTCAAAGTGTTCTACTTGTAACTCCCGAACTCCCGATTGCATTAAAGCTGCGACGTGAACCGCACCAGGAGCGGGGGTATTTGGCATAATTACAGCAAACTCTTCGCCACCGTAACGCGCTACCAAATCCTGATTCTTTTGTGCAGCACTGTTAAGAACAGCCGCAACTTTTTGCAAGCAGAGGTCTCCGGCTGGATGTCCGTATTTGTCGTTAAAACGTTTGAAAAAGTCGATATCGCACAAAATCAGCGACATTGGCTGATCTGAACCAGCTAAACTCATCCACTGATTATTTAGATACTGATCGAACCGACGACGATTAGCCAATCCAGTTAAGCCATCCATATTAGCCAGTTCTTGCAAAGCTTGGTTAGCTGCTTCTAACTGCTTATATAGTTGTGCTTGTTGTAATAGTCGTCGTACCCGCTGACGTAATACTGCCCAATGAATAGGCTTAGTAACGTAATCGCTAGCCCCCGATCCGAAAGCACGATTTACCGAATCTGGGTCATCCAAGCCTGTAATCATTAGTATTGGAGTACGTTCCCATAGTTTAGAAATCACGCTAGTGCTTGCATAAGATTCAGTATCAAAATTTGCTAATGCTCTTGCCAAATTATTCCTCGCAATCTGCATTAGTTCATGACAGCAGGTAAAGCCGTCCATTACGGGCATTAATGCATCTAGTAATACTAAATCTGGTTTTAAAGCAATATACGCATCTAAACACTCTCGACCGTCAGCAACATCTACAACGCGATATCCTTCACGATCCATATATTCACATAAAAGAGTCCGTATGGCTTTATCATCGTCAGCCACCAAAATTAAAGGAGGTTTGCTAGGGATAGGAGTTGGGCTTATGCCTGACATGAGTTGCATTCCACAGAATACTAAGGTGGTAAAGCTAAAAGTAAATCCGCGATAGGCAAAGCCGACACTGGAGGTGTATCGCGTAAAAAAAATGGGATAACTATGCTTAGGCTACTTCCATATTTTTCACAGTATTGTCATTAGTTGCACGTATTACTTTACCGTTTTAGTAAAGTCTTCGATCCGCGATTATCATCACTAGTTAAAGCGTAATGACAACTCTGTTGAACAAAAATCAAATTGTTCGCAAAATATTTTCAGCACTTGTCTTAAAAAGGACAGGAGTAAAATTATGATTTTATATTTATTTTGGAAGCGACTTATGACTTACAATTCACTTGCTATATCGCAATATTGAAGGGAATTTAAGGTGGAAAAGAACTTTTGAATAAGCCAATACGATCGCTTTGCTGTTTTAATGGCTTAGGAGCAGGTAAACAATAATTCTGTGCAATCAGTTGCTGTTCGGTAGTAAGCAAAGTTTTTGGTAGACTATTTAAATTCATATCTAATTATGACCCCGTTAACGATATAAGTATCTGCCCACAATCAGGTGGAAAGAAAATCTTACTATCTATAGTTCCCAGATATTCACTTGCAATTACAATTTTCTATAAAAATTACTAAAGACAATGGCTAAGACAGTTCAGTACTTAAGAAAATTTAACTGTATTTAAAAAAACTAAGCATATAAGATAATTTAATAAATATTGAATTGTACCTCTCCAAATCTCGATCGGTTGATAAAATATTTAAGCTTCTTCATGTTTTGCACAAGGTAGCTAAAATATTCAACAGGGATATGACGATACAAAACTACAGTACAGCGATTCTAAAATATTTCACTTTTTTATAGATAAAATCCAATGCCAAATTCCTTGATGTACCAACAGGATGATTACGTCGTCTTGGAAACTAACCAACCGGAAAAGTTTCTCACTTCGTCAGAGTTGTTGGAAAAGTTGAAACAGACTTTGCAACAACTCAAAGAAGAAGAATTGCCACACGATTTAAAAAAAATTGATTTCCAATCCCGAGCAGAATATTTGCTTAACACTAGTTGCGAACTTGATATTGGAGCAGGACAATATTTACAGTGGTATGCAGTGCGTTTAGAAAAATAAGTTGGTGAATCAATTTGACTGCGATCGCGTTTCTGGAGTCGTAATCAATGCTAGTTCAATTTTTTCCTCTCCTATTTGGGCGATTTTGACATCTACCCCTGGACCGAAAAACGCTGTCATCTTTTGCTGCTTTTGCTGCCAAACATCTAAGGGTGCTTGCGGAGAATCAAATTCTAAAATTAAAGCATAATTGCCGTCGATATCCATTTCCCGCAATGCCACTACTTCTGGAAAGTCTTCTCCTAGCTGTTCTAAACCAAGATGAGTTAGAGCTTTATCTAGATGAGCATCTTGTCCGTAGCGATATCGAGTCAGATCTTGACGGACTTGATTTTGAGTATCGGTTGCTTTCTGCTTGCGTAGTGATAAAACAGATTCTGGTGTCACAGGAATAAACGGTACGGGCTTGAGTTCATTTGCTTTGAGTGCAAGCCCTCCCAACAGCACGGGAATTCCATAAAAGAAACCGATCAGATTAAGCGTAGCATTGTGGTCAGCATAAGCTACAAACCCCATTATGGTTAAAATTCCACCGACAGTTAAACCCAGTGTTCCTAAAGAAATTTTACCTAGCATACTTGTAGTCGTATTTTAAATTCAACTGTAACGATTGTTTCATTATCGCCGACAATAGGTAATATTTTGATAAAATAAAATCGAATAACCGCTTATTTTGGTTTAACTTAAAAGTATTATTTAGTTTATCTTAGTTAAAAACTGCTACTAACAATGGATGTACAAACCATAAAAGAAAGAATTGCTCTAGTTGAAAGCAAACGCGAATATTTACTTAGCCTGCTAGAACAGCCAAATCTGGGAACCTTGAGAATAGATGTTAATCAAGCTTTAGAAGAAATGGATGAACTGCTTGATGAGTACAAGCGCACCTTCCCATAAATAAAAGTCAAGCAACAAAAGTAGTGATTTAATAAAGGAATTAATCGCAAAAATAACCCCTATACTTTTGATTTAGGGGTCAATTATGCAAAAATCCTAGATTAAGGAGCTTATATTGATGTTGCTTGAAAGCATTAATTAATTTATTTTTATTAAATAAAAAATTTAAAATCAATTTACGTCAGTATAAGCCTTTTTTCATACCTATACTGACGTTTTAATACATACTAATTGATATTTATTCAACAGCATTCTTTCTATCAACTAAAAATTTGCTTTACCTTGCCCCAATTGTTTAATCAAACCAACTAATTGATTAGTCGGTGCATCTTTTCTACAGAAAGCATCTACATTACTCATTGCTTTTGTTTCCTGGAAATATTTTTCCTCCACAGAAGAATAAGCAATGATTCGAGTACTGGGGGATATATCTTTAATTTTACACGAAGCACTCCAGCCATCCATCACCGGCATCTGCAAATCTAAAACGATCACATCGGGATAGCAGGTTTTGACCATCTCTACGGCTTCTTTCCCGTTGCTAGCTAAACCTACTACTTGAATATCTTCCTGACAAGAAAAAGCTAGCTGGAGGGTTAAACGAGTGAGTTCATGGTCGTCAACTACTAGAACCCTTAAAGTTGAAGGCTCACAGGACAACATTAACATTTAATAAATAGAATAAATGTACACTAACCTTTATAGTTTATGGGATAACTTAGGGCAACCAACTCTATCCTATGGTGGAATAATCTTTATGCATTAATGACAAATCTCCGATCGCTAAGCTTAAAAACTGTTAAAAGCTTATTTACGATCGGGTTAAGGCAAATCTACCGGGTATAAGGAATTCCTTTTCGGACCCATTAAATTTGAAACATTTATACTTTTATTCAAGGCAATTTGCATCAATGCTTTTTGCGAAGGAGCTTCTGTTGAGTCTTTACGGGGCTGTCTTTGGATATAGCTACCATCTGGCTGTAGTTCCCAAGCTTGACGGTTATCAGCAAGCATAATCCCTAAGATTTCCTGTATGTCTTTAGCAATATCTGAATCTAGTATCGGGGTTATGACTTCCACCCTGCGGTCTAAATTACGCGGCATCCAGTCAGCACTGCCAATAAAAATCTGTTCCTCGTCATTATTATAAAAGTAAAAAATGCGGGAATGTTCTAAGAAGCGACCCACAATACTGATGACGCGAATATTTTCGCTCACATCTTCGAGTCCCGGACGCAAACAGCAAATTCCCCGTACAATCAAGTCAATTTGTACTCCTGCACGGGAAGCTTCATACAAAGCAGCAATGATTTGAGGGTCTACCAAAGAATTCATTTTAGCAACAATGCGCCCAGAGAAACCATTTTGAACGTTTTCTATTTCCCGATTAATCAGCATCAGGAAACGTTCGCGCATATTCACTGGTGCGACTAACAATTGTCGATAAGCCTTTTGTCGGGAATAGCCAGTCAAAAAATTGAATACATCCGTGACATCAGCCCCCAATTCTTCCCGGCAACTGAATAGTCCTACATCTGTATACATTCGCGCCGTTTTTGGGTTATAGTTGCCAGTGCCAATATGTACGTAACGGCGGATGCGTTCTTGTTCTTGACGCACAACCATGACAATTTTGCTGTGAGTTTTTAGACCGACAAGTCCGTAAACTACGTGAACTCCCATACTTTCTAAACGTCTAGCCCAGTAAATATTATTTTCTTCATCAAAGCGTGCCTTAAGTTCCACAAGTACGGACACTTGCTTGCCGTTTTCCGCAGCGCTTATTAAAGCATTTACGATTGGTGAATCTCCCGAAGTGCGATAAAGAGTCATCTTGATTGCCAACACGTCCGGGTCATGGGCAGAATTAGTAATAAAACGCACCACCGATGCTGAGAATGATTCATAAGGATGATGTACTAATAAATCTCCTTCCCGAATCGCGGTGAAAAAATCTTTTCCTTCCTCTACTGGCTGTATATCAGGATTGAAGGTTGAGTCCTTGATTCTTTGCAAGCTCGAAGGTACTACGGGTTTCCAAGGTGGGTCTTTTAATTCTGGAACTGGGAGTGATAGAAAGTACATTAAGTCTCGCAATCCCAAAATACCATCTATTTCGTAAGCATCATTTTCTGATAAATCCAGAACTTCCAATAATCTGTTTCGGACTGCGCTTGGTGTCTGAGACTGTAACTCTATTCTGACCGGATTTCCTCCAGCGCGTCGTTTTCGCAGTTCTTGCTCGATCGCGAGTAACAAATCATCAGCTTCGTCTTCTTCCAAAGCCAAGTCAGCATCGCGAGTAATGCGGAAAGTATAGTATTCCTGGATATTCATTCCTGGGAATAAAGACTCTAAATTGTGAGCGATCGCCTGTTCGATAGGTACACCAGTCCAGACGCAAGGTTTACCATTTTCTTGGATTCTTAAATCTGGTGGTAAAGACAAAAATCGCGGTAACACTTTAGGAACTTTGATTCTGGCAAAAAGTTCTTCTTCGGTTTCGGGGTTTTTAATAGTAACAGCTAAATTCAAGCTGAGATTAGAGATGTAGGGAAAGGGATGACTTGGGTCTACTCCGAGTGGGGTGATAACAGGAAAAACCTGTTCCTCAAAGTAATTGTCTAAATATTTACGCTGTTTCTCAGTTAAATTGATGTAATCGAGAAGATGAATGCCATGAGACGCTAATTCTGGTCGCAGTTTCTTTTCAAAATACTGGTGCTGTTGAACTACTAAAGGACGCAAGATAAAGCTAATTTCTTCTAATTGTTGTTGCGGAGTGCGACCGTCAAAACTAGTACCGCTAACTTTAGCTTCCACCTGTTGTCTCAAACCTGCAACTCGCACCATGAAGAATTCATCGAGATTATTGCAGAAAATTGCCAAAAATTTGAGACGTTCCAATAAAGGTGTTCGGGTATCCATTGCTTCATGCAACACCCGATTATTAAATTCTAGCCAGCTTAACTCTCGGTTGAGATAATATTTTGCGTCTGATAAGTTCTTCGGATTGGCAGCTTTCTTCGATTTCGCCATGATGACCTAAGTTTGGGCAGTTGCGACTGAGAGAACAGAAATTCGACTATCAATATAGTAGATTAAATGTAGCTTTAACTTCTATCTGAAGAATAATTTCAATGAACAGTTAGCAGTAAACAGTGAGCAGTTATCAGTGACTAGCTGAAGAATACAAATATTCCATCAAACATTTATGTCAAGAATTGTAGGGGTTTAGCAATGCTAAACCCCTACATATGTGATATATCGTAAACTATCAAAACCTAAGATGACCTCCAATCGTGAACGCATACCATAATTAATTTATACAATACGTAAATCTTGAATATTTAACTAAATCTCAATTACTAAATAACTGCTCACTGCTCACTGTTTCTTCTTCGCTGCTGCGGAAACGGGTAACTGTAAATTTTGGTTATAGACGAACTGATTGTTAATTTCTACCTGTCGCTTGGGAAGGTTATTTTTAGAATTTAGCGTATCTAGGGGAGAAACCTGCAAGATATATTTGCCGACGGGAACTCCATCAAGACGATACAGACCGAAGCGGTCGGTTGTACTGGATAATACTCGCTTACCAGCATTCGTTACTAATTCGACACGTACTTCTGTCAAAGGTTGACCGGAGGCATCTGTCACTTTTCCGGCAACTCCATACTCAGTGCGAATTGGGAAATCGACGCGGGTTACTCCTGATGAAGCAACTTCTGCAACTAAACTAGTTTTAGATATGGCAAGCTCAATAGGTAATTCTTCGGGTTCGAGTTCCACAACATAGACACCTTCAGGTAAATTACCCACAAGGAAATTACCGTTGGAATCAGTTCGTGCTGAGCCTACATTCTGATTGCGAGTATCGAAAATGCGGACGATAGAACCGCTTAAATCGAAGCCTTTTCTTCCACCTTCCACTGCCAATTGACCGGAAATCGCTCCACGTTCCTTGCTGATACCGCTGTATCTTGCTGGAGCAATTTTACCACCAGCGAAGGACATATCTGATGTCAGCGATAGGCTGAAACGACCGTCATTCAATCCACCGAAACTAATTCCTCTAGAAGGTATAGCTTCATAATTAAGTCTGGCAAATAGACCGGGTAGTACTTGCATACTTGCACCTGCGATCGGTCCGACTTCTCCATCGCTAATTGCCAAACCGACGTTCCAGCTTAGGTCTCTGAGGTTGTTCGGATTATGACCGACACCTACTGAATAACGAGCCGGAGCGCTTCTACCAAATTCAGAACCGAAGTTTAATTGATAATTACGGTTGAGGTCATATGTTAAATCTGAAATGTATGCATCCCCGTAACTATTAAAAGATAATCGAGTTGAGCGACTTGGTGTAAAGAAAGCATTGAACAGATAGTCCCCAAAAATATCTGGTCTACCGCTTAGAGATAAGTTAGAGAACGGACGCGCATAAAAAGTAGGTAAAATATAATCATTAGAATCGCTATCATCCTTACGACTGCGAGCAACAAATCCTATATTTAGTTTATTATTGAAGCGATATCTTGCTTCTAAACTGTGATTATATTGCTCTCCATTGATGCTACTTATTCTTCCTTGTCTTGTTCTACCGACTCTATAATTTTGTGGTAATGACTGAGAATTAGCATTTATTTCTAATTTATCGAAGTCAATATCTAAATCTGCTGAATAACCAACTTTATCAAAAGAATTTCCTACACTTGCTGATAAAACAACGGGATTTGCTAAACGCCAAATCAATCCTGCTTGTCCTTGAAAAGAATTAGGAATTGCTTGCAGAGAACCTTCTAATGTTAAATTTTTGGATAGTCCTTGACGTAGTTGATAAAAACCAACAAGTTTGCCTTCATCTGTGGAATTAAAATCGCTAAATAAACTATCTTGAACTAAGTTTCCGCTAAAACCTAAGCCTCCTAACTGGACGTTACCTCCTGCTGGTAATAGCAAATCGGAAGCGTTAATTCTTACAGTTCTAATATCAATCGGAGCGCGTAAATTATTACGGTCAAAAACTAAAACTTCAATTTCACTACTTTGACCACTAGGTAATCTGACATCTACAAATTCGTATATTCCATTAAATCCTACCTGCTGTTGAGCAAGTGTGACTCCACTCACTCTTAACTGTACGACGCTTGCTGGTGGGACTCTACCGCTAAATGTTTGTGTCGATTGAGAACGTCTGGGTAAAAGTTCGTTAGCGCTGTAGGTTGACTGAAAATAATCTGCTGGTAAATTACTATAGCCAAACTGTAAACCTGTGAGATCGATTCCATTTACAAGAGGATGCAAACCAACTCTTTGACGACCTAATTGATAGCGAAATTGACCGCTACGTTTATAGAAAAAGTATTCAGTTAAATTTGGCTGATTGTTAAAGTCATTATTCATTTGCACCCGCCAAGTTCCACCCGCAAGTCTTCCATCTAGGAGAGTATAACTTTGTAAGCTTGTATTTCCAGAAGTGCTATCAATATTTAACTCTTGTCGCAGTCTAGAAAGTCCTGTACTGGGTGCAAAAAATTCCGGTTTTAGCTGGTCGCTAGATAGAGGTTTTCTGCTACCTCCGCGCCAAGGTAAATCAGCAAGTAATGTTAAATCGGCTGTATTTAACTCTAATTTTATATCTAGTTTTTCTTGAAGTATCTCTTTACTAACGTAAGTTAAACCATTGATTTGTTTTAATATATTTGATGGAAATTTTATTGTTCCTAAAGGAGTTTTAGCTTCAATGCCAGCACTAGATTTGTTAACAGAAAATCCGCTGATTTCACCAAAAGTTTCTAAAGGAATTAAAAGAGTATTATTTTCTTCGATAATATCTAAAGTCCCCACTTCTCGACCGTTAATGACAACGCCAACGAGAAAGGGTTCACCCGGTATTTGTGCTAATTTAATTGAGCCATTATCGCGCAACTTATTTATTAAAGAATTGCGTAAAGAATTACTATTTTGATTATTTGTGGCTTGAATATTTTGCTTTGGCTTTAAAATTTGAATATTATTTGCTTTTTTATCTTTTTCCGGATTGGAAAGAGCGATTTCTCCAGATTTTTGAATATTAGAATTAATAGAATCTTTGATAGTATTATTTAAAGAAGCAGATATGGAAGCAGCGATCAACTCTTGAACAACTGCAATAATTTTTGCTGTATTTATAGTTGTATTCCCAGCAATTTGATTGGTATCATTACTGGAAGTTCCTTCTAAATTTTGTTTATCAGTAGGTTCTGCGGAATTAGAAGCGTTAGATTTAGATGCTGTTTCAGCAGAATTTTGTATTTGTGGCTCCACAGTATCGCCGATACTGTTGTTAATTGAAGCGTATAGCGAAACGTTAATTAATTGCTGTACCGTCGCGATAATTTTTTCAATAGGATTCTTTTCAACAGACTTTTGACTCCCGGATTGGTCATCTGTAGAGGGTTTTTCTAAAGGGGCTTTTTCGAGAGGATTCGGAGATCTGTTACTTTCAACTGCTGCTTGCTTATTAACCCTCAAACTTTCCGTAATAGATTTTTGCTTTACCGATGTAGAAACTGGTGGAATTGTGGCAAAAGCTTTAGCTGGTTTATTTCGCGTATTAAGTTGAGAAAGTTCAGATTTTTGATTTTCAGCAGTACAAGGCTTTGTAGAAATGGAATTAGCCAGTATTCTATCTAGTAAGTTATTTACAAGGTCAGATTTTTGGGACTTAACCTGTAACGTACAACCATTATTTTGGGTTGCAGATGGCGGAGTTAATATACTGACAATTGGCGGCTGTGTTGGGGGTAGGGCTAGGTAGAGCATACTTGGCACAAATTTAAAAGTTATCAATATTTAGCCCGATCTAGGCTGTGAACGATGAATATTAGTGATAGAAAAAGAGTCAGATAGATGCAACGGGTAAAGATTAAAAAAGCAGTAAATTAATTCAGGGTGTTTAAAAATCAATTCACCCCGAATATATAACAAGTTTCTCTAAACAAAGACTATTTCTTTAAAGAAGTCGCAGGTGATGCGGGTTTAGAAGTATTAGCTGTAGCTTTCACGGTGAAAGGAATACCTTGGTCAACTGGAACTCCACTTAACTCGGCGTTAATATCTAAAACGTAGTTGCCGGGAGGTAATTTCTCAGTTAAAGTTTGCAGCAACTTACGGTTTTTACTTGGTAAAATTGGTGGTAGTTTAAGACTTCCAACTCGGACGACACTTGCAGGTAGTTTTTGATTAGAATCTCCAACATCTTTGATAAACTGTGTTGCTTTTGCTCCGGGATATTTAGCTGCTTGCCAAATAGCATATTGCCCTTCCATTCGGATATGAGCGTTACCTTTATTGGAAACATCAAATACTGCATTAATTGCATTTGGTCGAGCATCAACGGTCACAGAGTTAACGTTACCGACTCGCTTTATCTCTCCCGAATAAGCATAGACTACGACACCAATAGCTGCTTTAGTTCCAACTGTTCCTGATTCAGTATTAGAAGGAATTTCTTCAAAATAGATTACAGCACGATGTTCACCAGCAGCAGGTTCGATCTTAGGACGAATAGCAAAGCGTAGAGTTTGAGTTCCTCGTGCCGGGATTGTAAATTTAGAAGGAGTAAAAAGAATCCATTGGTCTAAAGATTGCTCGGTGGATGGTATATTTTGAAGTTTATTTTTTTCATCCATCGTCCAGTTTTTTACATATGCTCTAATTTGTACTGGTTTGTCATCAAAATTAGTTAGTTTTATGGTATTAGAACGCCCTTTTTTAGAATTAATATCTAATTCCATCCGAGGAGGGCTAATACTCATCTCTAATGCTGTTACGCTTGGTATTCCCCAAGCTGCCAAACCGATTAAACTTAATCCAATTGCTTTTGCTGTTCTTTGCAACATTACGAATTTCACTTCCTCACACAACAAATATCAAATTTCACAATAAAATAATCCGAAAACTTCAGTTTTACTAGCACTGAGGTTTATCCTTGATCTGCACGCAAACCTGAATATCTCCTCTAAATTTGCCTGGTACGAAGCTTGATAGTTCTTTAAATTCCAAGGTAATTCCACCTGAAACTATAATAGTTTCATTGGGGCAGGCTTCTCTCTCAATAACGCCGAAAGGTTTGGGTTCAAACTTATTTTGTTTAAAGGGATTATTTGGTTCAGAGCTAGGTATTAATCTATACTTTATATCTTCAAGAGAAATAGGTAAATCGGACTTCTTGACTTTCATTTGCCAGTAATTTGCGATATTTTTAGTTGCACTTGATTTATAAGGTGAAGTCGTTGGTAGTGGTTGTTCTTGATAGCCAATTTGCTCCACATTATTAAGACCAATAATATCGGTGGCTGTTAGCTTAGGAGTATCTGTTAATTGAATAGTAGATGGCTGATAAAGCTCCGCTTGACATCCAATTGAATTCGATTGTGCAAAAACTTTTGGCTGTGGAGTAAATGAAAGTGTGACAAATACGCAAAGGTAGTATTTAACAAAAGTTCGACAGTCCATTTTGAGTTAAAATAGGTTTTTCTAAGATAAATAACAAAGAAATATTTGCTTTGATTAACTATTCTTTTCTGTCATAAATTATGATTATTTATTTCAAAATAGTGTTGACTTTTCAATAATCTACCAGAAAATAATTATCATAACTAATGACATAATTTTAATTAATTTTTGCACTTTACTTCGATCTTCAACTATGTAAAATACTTTGCTTTTAGAAGATTCTGGAAGCAGGCATTTGCCTGCACCAGAACTATTAATAGTAAATCTAACTACGGATTAGTAACTCGGATTGTTAATACACCTCCACTGTATGTACCCGAGGTAGTATTAGGATTTGCAAATTTGAAATTAAGTGTTGCTGAACCCTCCTGATAACCACCACCACCAGGGATTGAAACGGGAGTGAGGGTTCCTTTGGTTGCACTCATCGTAACTGTCTCTGACGAACCAGGAAATCCAGTTCCAGATGTTCCAGATGTCAAAGTAGGTTGACTTGCAGCAATCTCAATATTGTCAGCGGTAACATTATTACCCCAAACTTGATACAAGCGAGGAATACTTTTAGCAACGGTGTCTGTTGAGGTACCAGAAGGAGCAGTCGTTACCAAAGGAGTAATACCTGCTTTCTCGTTGTAAATTCCTGCGTCTTGGTCTACAGATCTTCCTCCTCGTAAATCTTGTGGACTAACTGTAAATCTCAATTCGGAATATGTACGTAGGAAAATAGCTGGGGTGATTTCTACCTGTACTGGTAAAGTTGCGGTTTGTGCATGAGCAGGTGCTGAAATCATCGCGCTACCTAAAGCTGCTGCACTAGCTACAAAAATGCCTAGAATCTTCTTCATTTAAAAATATCCTCTGTGTTTCTTAGTAAGGTAAATGTTGTTTGTTTGAGAAACTCTCTGTTTCTGACTTATCCAAATTAATTTGCTAAAGGGATGAATAAAACCTGGAGAATGAAGTTATTAGAATAAAAATACACGTACCTAAATTTGTGGAGCCAATATTCCGGTACCGCACTTTTAATGCAGGGCTTTAAAACCCATAACTTTAACTTCACACTTTAATTAAACGGTTTGATAGATATTCCCTGGTAAGCCGGACAATGAAAGAATATGATTGTTATGAAGACAATCAAATTAATTAAAATATTACTTTTTCTATACACATCACCTCCTTTACGGATTAAATTAAAACCTTCTTTATCTATCTCGCTTACGTAAATAATTAATGCAGCGACAATTCATAAACGAGATTTTAGAAATACTTTTATTAACAGTTAATTCTAATAAAATTGCCTATGAATTAGATTTTGCGCTTAACTTATGCTGTCGCTTCCGTTATAGATAGGGAACTGAAAGGAGTTTAAAACGTCAATTTTACTAACTAAGTAGATAAAATATTGCTTTATGAACAATAGCAATTTTGCCAGTATATTCCGCAATTAAAAATATATGGAATATACTATTTCCTAAATATGAAAATTACAAAAGCTTGACATCATTGTTTGTTCACTCCTCCATAAACACACTGTCCTGAACTCCCATACATTTTTATTACTTTCAATCAACAAAGTTTATTGAAACTGTTGCCGATCAAAGCTTTAATTAATATTGTTCGTTGCTTCGTGACAGGTTCACATCAAGAATGTAACCTCTATTCCTAAAAGACACCTTCAGTGAGATTATGGAATTACGCGGCGAAAGAGAAAAAAATAACTTAGTGGTTTTACTGAGGCTGACTATATATTATGTTTTAAGTATGATACATGCAGTTAAATGAGTTAGGAGTTAGGAGTTAGGAATTAAGAGTTAGGAATTAGGAATTTGGAGTTAGGAATTTGGAGTTAAGAATTTATGTGCTAAAACTATTAACCTTTAACCTTTGACCTTTAACCTTTAACCTTTAACCTGATAGATTATGTTTCAAGCTACTCGTCGCCGTCTGGCTATTTGGTATACTGCCGTGACAGCTGTGTTATTACTGCTTTTCGCTAGTGGAGTGTATCTATATGTACGCAATACTTTGATTGAGCGGATTGACGATACCTTGAACCATGTTGTGGAAGTTGTAGAGCGATCGCTAGTTATTGAAGCTGTATCGAATCAAACTCAATTTTATGTAAATGTGGAAGCAAGTTTTCGCGATAATACCAATACCACGGAAGATGACCGCATCGATTTAGAATGGTTTAGCCCTACTGGTAAATTACTTTGGTCAACTTTATCTGAACCTTTAGATATTCCGATTCATCCCAATCCTCTGGGTGAAACTGTACGTGTGGTTAGAGATGACAACGAAACTTCTGCGATCGCATTGCGACAAGTTACTCAAAGGGTGCAGGTTGGAAGGCAAGTTTTAGGATATCTGCGGGTGAGTCATCCTTGGTTTGAAGTCACAAAACCTAGCCGTGAGTTAATTGTTGATTTGGCTTTAGGTATTGGTTTGATGTTAGTTTCTGTTGCAGCAAGCGGATGGTTTCTTTCTGGGAAAGCAATGCAACCTGTACGGGAATCTTATCAACATCTTAAACAGTTTACCGCAGATGCTTCTCACGAACTCAGAAGCCCGATCGCACTAATTCAAACTAACGTACAAGTTGCTTTGGATGAGTTGGAAGTAACCCAAGCACAAGGAGCTAATGTAGAGCATTATCAACAACAGTTAAAAGTAGTAGAACGATTAACGCAGCGTCTGGGTAAGTTAGTCAACGATTTACTATTTCTAGCGCGTCAAGATAGCGGAATTATCGCTTACGAATTTTCTGATTGTCCTATAGATGCTTTGTTAATGGAAGTAGTTGAAGAACAACAATTACTGGCTGTTGCAAAAAATATTAACCTTTTTTTGAAATTAATTGAATCTCCGCAAACTGAACTTAATCCGGAATTACTTGATGATTGGTTTACGCTTACGGGTAATTGGGAACAATTGGTACGTTTGTTCACGAATTTGATTAGCAATGCTTTACGCTATACCCCAGAAAATGGCAAAGTGAAAGTTGAATTAAGCCGTGTAGAAATTGTCGGTCGGTTATTATTACAAGTGCAAGTCAAGGATAACGGTATTGGTATTCCATCTGAAGCGCTACCACGTTTATTTGACCGTTTTTATCGAGTAGATCCAGCACGCAGTCATGGATCTGGGAATACTTTTATTAAAAATACTGCGGGTTCGGGTTTGGGACTAGCTATCTGTCAGGCAATTATCGAAAATCATCGCGGACAAGTACAAATTGAAAGCATTCTTGATAAAGGTACAACAGTTACTGTCACTTTGCCAATTGCTCTAGAGTCTTAATTATTCCCAATAAAAATGTTTCAAGTGGCAGATGTAATTTATTTCTTGTGACAGATGTACATGAGTAACTTTACCTACTAATGTTGTTAACAATGCTTGAAGAATAAAACTGTTCGTTAAAGTACTTGCAGAATGTAAAAGCTAAGTAGCAGATAGGATCGAATTGTCCTGACTGCTTTTTGGTGTGGACTATTAACTAATTACAAATTGCTCTTTTACTTTCAATGATCATTTACTCAGCAGCAACCTATGTATAAAAATAAAGCTTTCAGGAGGGTTAAATGCCAATTAATTTAAGAGAAGATGTTGCGTTTATTATACTCAAAAAAATTAATGATAGCGGTTCGGAGATGCACAAAGTTGGCTTCACCCAAACCGATTTTACTGGTAGAGGATTAACGCAAAGTGACTTTTTGGGTCATTTAGATTATCTAAATCAAAAACAATATATTAAAGCTGAATTTTCGGGGAATGCATATGCAAATCAGGAAGATGTTCCCAGTGTAGTAGACTCTGATGAAGTTGATATTAGAGTTGCCAATACTTTCGGTGCTGAAGATGGTCCTCTTCCTCACTTAATTAGTTTTAAAAAGGCAGAATTGACCGAGAAAGGCAAAAAATTACTTGAAAAAATGCAGGAAAATCCTCCCGAAGCTTTAGATAAAGGACCAGCGACTCAAATTGCAACTAAAGATATGCCTTTCTTAGAAAAGGTAATGCTTAAGGGTAGTTTGAATGATATCTTTGACGCTAGAGATATCAGTGAAGTGGTGTTCCGTACCATGCGAGATATGATGACTACGGAAGCATCCGAACGTGTCGCTGAAGAATTACACGAACCAGCAGAACCTACCAAGGATAAAGCTCTACAAAATGAAATTGCCGATTTATGGAAAGACACTAACCCGATTGTGGCTTTCTTAAGTAAAGTTCGTCCACCTCTAAAAATTAAATCTGACACTTTCTTATTCCGCATTCGTCAAGAAGGCAGTTTACAGAAGGGTGTGGATGAAAAAATGGTAGTTAAAGCTGTATTTTCAGCAACTAAAGACGAATTATCTCAAGACAGAATTAAGGAAATTGAACAGTTTCTACCCGATCAAATTCTTCAATTGTGGCAAGAAGCTTAATATTAAAAGTTAGGAGTTAAAACCACCGGAGTTAGGAGTTTGTATTAATTCCTAACTCTTTATTTTTTGGTTCTCAAATATTCAGCTACATAAGTACTTACGCAAAATTATTTATATAATTACTCGTGAGTTATATGAACCTTTCCTACTCCCTATTCCTTCCCCAGACGAAATCTTTAATTTATTTTGCACGAGTACTTAAGTTATGAAGAGCGTCGCACTATGAATGTTTTATCCCGCTTTCATTAATGTGGTGGAATAGTAACAGGTTTGGGTAGTGCGTGTGCGTAAGCGCAGACTCACGAAATGTGCGCGTTCACCGCAAGGTGTTCCCGCAGGGAAGCGCAAACGTCTCGCTCGCTGATTGGTTTTAGCTCGCTATTGGTCACGAGCGACCAAGATGGTCGCACTACGAATGTTTTACCCCGCTTTCATTAATGTGGTGGAATAGTAGTGGTCGATTGCATTAAATTTGACTGGTTTTTATCACAACCCGTCGGAGGTTGAAAACCCCCGTCTAATAGCGAAAGTCCTATAAATAGGACTGAAATACAAGCCGTCAAAATTAATGAAAAGAACTAGTACTCCACCACATAAGTTATGAGGAGTTAGCGTAGTGCGAGCGTCCCGCTCGCTAGTTGCTTTTAGCTCGCTGGTTGTAACGAGCGTGTGCGTAAGCGCAGATTCGCGCAGCGTCGCACTACGAATGCTTTATCCCGCTTTCATTAATGTGGTCGAGTACTAGTCACAACCTACCCGGATGGTGCGTGACGCTACAAGTCTTGTAACCACCTACAAAATTTATTCAAGCGTCACACACTAGGGTGTTGACTCTGTGGTTTTTTTGGGCTAAAAGTTCATACAGTTTTTATGTTGGCTTTTGACGGTCGGCAGAGCCGACTGTCATGGGTTCCCAGCCGGAGGCTGGGAACCAGTTAGGCTGGGAACCAGTTAATGCATGAGCCAAAAATAGGGAAATACTATCAAAGTCAACACCCTAGTCACACACCCTACAAGAATAGTAGCTATTTCTTCATCATTTGAGTAACTCGATCGCGCAATAGCACTTCTTTTGCACTATCTTCGAGGTTGTGGGCTAAAGTAATTGCTCTTTCGTAAAAGTTACGAGCGGTGGAGTATTTACCCAGCTTCTCGTAGAGTTGAGCGTAGGATTCAAAGGATTTTAATTCTTCTTGGGGGTTACGTAACTCTTTGGCGATCGCAAGACGTTTTTCTAGTAAGTCAAAAGCCCGATTGTATCTTCCTACCGCACCATGAGCAGCTACTAACCCATCAATTGCTCGTAATTGATTGACATTATCCCGCGCTGTTTGAGCAAGTCTTAATGCCGCACCATAAGTACCAATCTTGTCTTGATAAGTACCAATAACAGTGTAGGCTTCACCTAGATTATTTAAAGTGTTTGCTTCACCGATAGGGTCGCCAACTTGTCGGCGGTAATTAAGAGCATTTTTGTAAAGTTTGACCGCTTTACTATAATCTCCTAATCTTGCTGCTGTTAATCCTAAATTGCTTAGCGAGAGTCCGTATCCGTCTTTACTATCAATGTTTTGAGCTATGATAAATGCTTGTTCAAAAGTTTGAGAAGCAGTTCTGAATTCGCCTTTTTGTAACAATAAAGTGCCGATGTTATTTAATGCAAAAATCTGACTTTGGAAGTCTTTAGTATCGCGAGCGATCGCCAAGCGTCTACGAATCGCATCTTCGGCTTTTTTATACTGCTTTAACTGTACATAACCCTTGCCCAAAAATTCGTAGGTTAAACCAAGTGCATTCAAATCGCCGATTGAATGATAAATTTCCAATGCCTGCAATAATGATGTAACTGCTTTATCAGAGTTTCCCTCAATATTTTGTCGTTCACCCAAACGCAGCAAAGTATCGGCTTCATCTCGCGATCGCAACAAAACTTTTCCATCGATGGGCGCTTGATGCAGTTGTTCGGTAATATCAGTAGCAGTAGCAGCTGTAGTTAACAATAAAGAAAATAGTAAAAAATAAAAAGCATGTTGCATCCAAGGCAGTTGCTTCCTAAAAATACCGGATATTGATGGTTGAGATTGAGCCTTGGACAGTAGATTCCACTGTTTCATATTCATATAAATTGTCCGTGAAAATGAATTTTAAGTAAAAGAATTTACAAAAAAGCTAAATATTACCAGCATTTATCCAGTTGATTAAGTATTTTCACGCAGATACAGGTTGAAGGAAATTTTCACCTAAGTATATGGCACGGACATCTGCTGGTAATTTTTCTTCTAGCATACGATAACCTTGTTGAAGAAAATTTGCTACTTCATTTGGAGAAATTACTTCTCCTTCAGCCTGTAAATAAGCAGCAATTCTGGTTTCACTCCAGTGGAAGGTTTGAGCCATTAAGACCATCAATCTTAACATTGGTGGTAATTGGTCTAAAGCTTGCTCGACGTAACACCACAGCGGTGGAGAAGTGGTCTTGAGGGAATAATGAATGTTTTCGGTCGGTGGCACTTCTGTTTCATTGATACAGTAAGCCGTCATGTTAATCAGCCAGTTTTGTAAAGTTAAAGCTGGGCTACCTGGTTCTGCACTTTCGAGATTAACTGCTCCTACTTGGTAGTAAATATGCTTCCAGGTCATCGCAAATAAATAATCGGCTTGTACTGGCGATCGCGCTGAATGCATAATCAAGGTGTAGACAATTGGACTGTATCGGCAAAAAATCGCCGTAAAATACCTTCCAGCGTCTGGATGCTGACCAAACAAAGTTATCAGTTCTTGGTCGCTTTTATGGAACAGTGACTTGACTAAGGGATGGTTGGATTCTGGGAAATGAGGAATTTGCACAGTCTTTTTTAATCTATGTTGCTAGAATTATTTCAGAAATGTATATTTTTTGTTAATCGCATAATATCTTGGTGTTGATGTATTTAGTACGAAATGTTTGATTAAAAGTTTTCATACACTATAAGCACGACTTTTTATTTAAGTCTTAATTGACAACAGCCAAAAACAGTTTTCTTCGTTTTCTTATATATTTACTGATTTGTTCATGGTTATACCAGTTGACTTGATACCTTACCTGTTTACTCCGACTACTTTAGGCTCTTTTCTACCATTAGACAGCTTGTTCTCCACCCAGGGCATCATGGTGATGCTGCTAGCGGCTTATGCTGGTGCAATGTGGATGTTCCTTAGCAGCGCTCCGAAGGTACACACTGTTATGGTGTCGGATTTGGAAGTTGCCCGAGATTTGTACGAAGGGCTGTTAGATTTACCGGCAGCAGAAGTACCTTTGCACTATTATTACAATTACGAACAAACAATCGGTGCAACGGGTATTGACCCGATGTACTTAGGTAGCAGTCCGACTTATCCCAGCAGAATGAATACAGCGACTGAAGGACTTTGGTATCAATTGAAGAAAAATACTCAGTTGCACGTGATTACTGGGGCTAGTTTGGGGAACAAAAGTCAACAGCGTCACGTATGTTTTGATCGTGACTGTCTGGAAATGATTTTACTACGAGTAGAAACACGCGGCTTAAAATTCAAAATTCGCAATCGTAAACCATTGGTTTTCTTAGTTAAGGATTACGAAGGACGTGTTGTTGAAATGGCCGAAGTTGCGAATTAAGTTAAGAATTAGGAGTTTACTCTCGTTACAAGGTTCTACCTTGTAATGCATTTTAGCGAGGCTCTGCCTCGCCTTCATTTGGAGGCAGAGCCTCTCATATAGGGGTTCCCAGCCAGAGGCTAGGAACCAGTTAGTTCGTAGGTTGGGTTAAGCGCACGAAGAATAATGATGTTCAACAAGAAATTAAGAAGAGCGCTGTAACCCAACATTGCCTAACGGGATATTAATGAACTACCAGCCCTTACTTCTTTGAAGGACTGGTTTCTACATCTAGTTCATTAAAAACGAAATTTGATTTTCGTGTGTAACCCAACCTATAAACTTTAGTTATTCATTGATAATTGATTACCTCATTACCGGCTAATTTGAAAAATTATCTCCAACCTCTGAACCAAATGTTCTGCTAAATCCAACAAATCAACAGTATCGTCCGAGCCAAAACTGCGATTATTACGACAGCTAGCACTTTCTACTAACATAGTTTTAATCGCAAATACTCTATTTTCTGCTTCCGAAAGTCTCAGACAATCTTCTAATTGAGTGGCTATTTCTTGCAGTGATTTACCTTGTGACTGCTTTCTCACGCTGACAGCTACCCAATCATCACTTTCCAAAAAAGTAGTAACTGATTCTACAAAATTAGTTTGTGTAAGTTCGTCTTCATCCCACCTTTCTAACCAATCTCCATCAACATCCTCAGCATATAAGTAAGCTGCTTCTAATCCATACCTAACTATGTCATTTTGTAATTTTTGAGCTGCTTCTACAGATTCTATAAACTTATCTAATCTCTTCTGAGTGTCGATTGACATTTCTTTAACCATTCTGACTCAAAGTACTAAAAAATCTTGACTTACACGCTTCGTTAAAAATTAGCTACAAATTAATTAAAAATTAAATGTTAAATAAATACCCGTTTCCAAATTGTCGCTGTTATACAGCGTTACATTAACTATTCTGTCTACAAAATCAGTCACACCCGGATTGTAACTTAGTAGCAATCCTTTATCTATCTTCCAAAAACGCAACGTAGATTCCCAATTGTTCGATTTTTCTTGAAAAAATTCTTCACTTAAGCTAGTAAGTTGAACGCAAAGAGATTTATCGGACTTACTACTTACAATTATATCAGTTGCCATTGAGAGGTCAGCAATATATCTTTTGACAACAGTACCTCCACGACGTTGAACGTTATTTATTACAGATGCAATAAAATCAATGTCTTCCCCTGCGAATTCACCAGACATTAATTTTTGTCTCCAAATGTAAAATTTGGCATCATTCTCATTTAGCCACTTGGGAAATAAGTAGCTGTACCAAAATTTTAAACTCGGTTTCAAGGCATTAAAAGCTGCTTGCTGTTCTTCGTAGGTCGGTAAAGATTTGACTCTCAACCAAGCTTCAGCATCTCTTATTACTTGTTCTAAAAATAAAATTACAAATTTTTTAGCAGTCAAAGAACCAGGTTTTAAGTCTTTTACCCAACGATCTATTTCATCTAATCTGCTTGCTAAACTCGGGTCTACTATAGATGCTTCCCTTATTAAAGATTTTAGCCTATTTTTGATATCTTTTGCTTGCAAAAAATGATATCCCTCGCATCATAAAATTAGATTTAGTCCGATTGCATTAACTATATATAAAGTAAAAATGGTGCGTTAGGCAATACCAAACGCACCTGGAAAAATTATTCCGGGGAATTTTCAGCAATCGGCTTTTCTGGCTTGAGTAGGGGAAAAGCTATAACATCCCGAATACTAGCCGCATCGGTTAATAACATCACTAAGCGATCAATACCGATACCCAAGCCACCCGTAGGAGGCATTCCGTATTCTAAAGCGGTAAGGAAGTCTTCATCAACACTTTGAGCCTCTAAGTCACCCGCAGCTTTTCGTTCTGCTTGTGCTTCTAAACGCTGACGCTGGTCAATCGGGTCGGTAAGCTCGGAAAAACTATTAGCAGTTTCTCTGCCTACCATATATAATTCAAATCGTTCAACTAAACCGGGTTTAGAACGATGGGGTTTTGCTAAAGGTGAAATTTCAACGGGGAAATCAGTGACGAATGTAGGTTGAATTAGATTTTCTTCTACTTTTTGTTCAAACGCTTCATTTAGAAGTTTACCCAGGGTAGGGCAATCATCTATGTCTTCAATTCCAGCATCTTTACAGTTAGCTTTAGCTTCATCTAAATTTTGGCAAGAATTAAAATCGACTCCAGAATATTCTTTGACCAAATCATGCATTGTGACTCTTCGCCAAGGAGGAGTCAAATCAACTTCAGTTCCTTGGTAATTAATTTTTAGCGTACCGATAACTTCTTGACTGACAGTAGTAATAATACCTTCAGTCAAATCCATCATATCGTTGTAATCGGCGTAAGCTTGGTAAAGTTCAATAGTGGTAAATTCCGGATTGTGACGGGTTGAAATGCCCTCATTGCGGAAAATTCGTCCTAATTCAAAAACTTTTTCAAACCCACCGACAATTAACCGCTTCAAATGAAGTTCGGTAGCAATCCGCAAATACAGCTGCATTTCCAGCGTATTGTGGTAAGTGATAAACGGACGTGCATCCGCACCCCCCGCTTCACTTTGCATTACCGGAGTTTCAATTTCAATAAATCCCCGCTCGTCCAAATAGCGACGAATTCCCGCAGTAATCAAAGCCCGACGACGAAAAGTTTGTCGCACCTCTGGGTTAACAATCAGATCTACATAACGCTGACGATAACGTTTAGTAATATCAGTTAACCCATGCCATTTGTCGGGTAAAGGTAATAAGGATTTGGTTAAGACAGCATATTGCCGCACATAAACCGATAATTCCCCCTTTTCAGTCCGTTTAATAGTTCCTTTAGCTCCTAAAATATCGCCGATATCCGTAAGCTGCTTCAAATTTTGGAAAGCTGACTCATCAATATCAGGCATACTTTCAGAAATGCGTTTTTTCTCCAAATAAAGCTGAATAGTGCCAGTTTCATCCTGCAAAGTGAAAAATGCCAACTTACCCATGACACGACGGGTCATAATTCGTCCGGCGATCGCTACTTCAAAATCAACTTCTTCACCGTTGGCTAAATCGGCAAACTTTTCTTGTAATTCAGCAGCATGATGGGTTAGTTCCCAACTATAAGCATAGGGATTCATTCCCTGTTGTCGTAACTGTTCTACTTTTTCTAGCCTTGTGGCACGGATATCTTCTTCCGACATGGTTTACGAACTTACGAGCGGCAAGATCTCATTATAGTTCTCTGCCCGCATTGTACATTGAGAATAGTTGGGTTTTTTCAATTTCTCGTTCCCACCCAGAGTCTGGGAACAAGAAATTAACTAAGCTATTGGAGCTTCTCTAACTGCCACAAATTTATACAAAGACAAGGGCTTTTAGGTATTGATTTGATTTAGGTTTGACTGAAGGCAGAGCCTTCTAAAAAGCATTCCCAGCCAGAGTCTGGGGAGAAATAGGATTGCAGGTAATATACATAATTTAACTCAATCGCCACATTGTATTTTTTATATCTTTAAAATCCGTAATAATTCAGCAATAATTTGATAACTTATGTCTAAAAAATATGCAGGCTAAGTTACAAATAGATATTTATATATTAATTAGATGGAAAACAAAGAGCAATTAATTAGATGCGTTGAGTATGTTTCAGAAGAACTCAATGCTGATGTTTTTCTATATAGTGCTGAAATCACAGATTTAAACGCCGATAAGTTAATTAATGAAATCAAACAATCATCACCAAAAAGAGATAATGTAGTCTTGATTATGACTACTTACGGTGGCGACCCCGATGCAGCTTTTAGAGTTGCCCGTTATATCAAAAGAAAGTATAAGAAGTTTACTTTATTTGTCTTTGGTTATTGCAAAAGTGCTGGGACTTTATTGGCATTGGGAGCAGATGAAATTGTCATATCCGACTTTGGTGAATTAGGTCCCCTTGATGTCCAAGTTACCAAAGATGATGACTTTAGAAGCGAGTCTGTATTAGATATCCAGCAAGCTTTGTCTGTAATTGGCTCCCAAGCTTTTGAAATGTTTGAGAGTTATTTGTTAAACTTAATTTCTGGGACTCAAGCGCTGATTACTACTAAGACAGCAGCGGACATTGCTAGTTCTATGGCTGTTAATTTATTGTCCCCGATTTCCAGTCAAATTGACCCGCTCAGATTGGGTGAAATGAATAGATTGATGAATATTGCTTTAGCTTATGGTCAAAGATTAAAGCCGGAAGGTATTGAAGTTATCAAAGACCTAATTTATAACTATCCTTCTCATAGCTTTGTGATTGATTATGAAGAAGCCAAAAAACTATTTGATTGCGTTCGGGAACCAACAGAATTAGAGTCTGACTTAGAAGAAATTATATTTCCTTTGGTACGTAAACCCTCTGCTACAGAAATAATTTTGAATCTAGAAAAATTAAACGAGGAAGATGAAGAAAATTCAGATAGAAATAACCCAGATCGGGAAAGAGTTACGCAAAAATCAGTTTTTACAGACTATGGAAAGAATGAAGCGGTTGAAGGAAATATCTTACCCTTTGATAAAAAGTAGCGATCTAAATCATGTTATTGCTTCTCCAAGCACAATATTTAAAATTTTGCAAAAATAGGTTTAAGGATTGGGTTTATTAGTTTTAGAAATCGCTTTCCAAATTAATCGCGATTACAGCCGATTTCATTTGAGTGAGGTACAGGACATATCGTTATAAGGGAGTAGGGGAATGTACCTCATTTATTTGCAAACTACTGTATTTACTATTTAATATCTCCCCAACCCCCCGTTAAATTGGGGGGCTTTCTTGAGTAACGTAACCAGCTATCTGTTTACTTTCATCAATCACGTTTAATTTGATTAATTTCTTGCTGTAATTCTTCTATTTGTCGCCGCAATTGTTCGAGTTCTTCGTTTTGATTGACTTGCGTCACATCTACTGCACTCCTATCAGATTCTTGAGGATAATTTCCTTGTTTAATTTGCCGATATTCTTGAGATACTGCCCATTCCCGTAGAAAATGAATGCGTTCGACTGCGAAAGGATGACTAAGCATTACCCCTTGAGCGCCGTTATACATTAAGAATTTATAGACTTGATTGAGTCCGTCTTCGTCTAATGCTTGATAATTTTCCGACTGACGAATAAATTCTTGTAAACTGCATTCATGGGCATATTTATTACTACCTCCAGAAATCTTCATCATCGACGACATTACCGTATTTAGGTCATCTGTAACTAATAATGCAGCGCGATCGGCAGATAATTCTGCTTTACGTCTCCATTCAAAAAAGGCATAAATCAAACCGCTGCTAACTAAGTTACCAATCCCAAAAGTTAGTTCCCCCACAATAGAGGCGGCATTCATCGCCCACATCGCCATTTGGATTAAAATAGTATGACCACATTTAATATGTCCCAGTTCGTGGGCTAGCACAGACCGAATTTCGGCTTCGTTGAGCAAATCCAAAATCCCTGTATTGATGACGATGTAAGGATGCTCCTGTCCCAAAGCATAACTGTTGGCAACAGGATTTTGCTCGACAAACAGTTTGGGTTCTGGATAAATATCCAAATCTCGGACGCATTCCCGAAATATCTGATAGATAGTGGAATATTGTCGCGGGCCAACTTCAATGGCATTCCCCATTAGATAAACTAATTGCGGACGTTCGTAGATGAATTCCACAAATTTACGGGCAATGAAATCAAACCCTGGTAAACCTCTTAAGGTTTCTTCGGCTTGTCGATCCAGGGGATGTTTAAAAGCTTCGCTGGAAATTCCTTTATAAGTTGGCATTATGGTTAAGGTAATAAGTTATTTGTTCGCAATAGGTTAAACCTAATTCGAGTGGATAGTGCATCCGCGCTTCCACTGCGTTACATAATTTGTAATAGTCGATTGACCTATGCAAAAAAAGTGTTTAATCGTCTGTAGTGTAACAATTAGGTAGTAAACACTGCTGCCTAAAAACCAACAACATAATATAAAAGAGGATAAGAACTGTTTAAAACTAAATTTTATAAAATTAATTTTCATATTTGACTCAAAACTTACATGTATGGGATTCAAAGCGCGTGATTGAAGCAGAAGTTCATTTATCGCTACATAACTTCCTGCGATCGCAGGAGGGTTTTCCTTCTTGGCCGCATCATTTGACGATGGCACGGTTGGTAGCACGCGCCTTGAGGGTAGGACGTAGCGCGTTAATTCAAGTAGGGGCTGCTTGTGGTTATCAAGGACAATATCGCACTAGTTTTGTTGCCTCGGCTTTAATGTGGCATGGGGCTGTAATTATTGTTGCGACTCAACCCGTACAGCAGCGTCTATTACAGGTAGAAATTCCCAGGTTACTTCATTGGTTAAAAGTCAATAAACCCATAATTGTCGGCGATATACCGTTTGATGATTTCAAAGGAATTCTCCTCACTTCTCCCCAAGATTGGTTAAAAGCACAGTTGAGTTCTGACAATAAATTTCCTCCAAATATTCCCACAATTATTGACGGTGTAGATGACCTGGAAGATTGGATACGAGAACAGCTTACCGTTAGTATTCAACCCGCCGATTGGGAACAGCTAATGCTGGCTTGTCCTTCGTTTGCCTCGATAATTCGCACTCATCGGGTGCAGTTAACCCATGAGATTTTTCAACATCCTGCAAATCCTTACGAATGTTACTTGATATCGGAACCAGAAGAAGAAATTTTATGCCGGACTTATTCAAATTTAGATTTAAATAGCCTCCCCGATCCGTGGAAAAAGTTTTGGCAGTTGTTTAAAAACAGACATGAAATTGCTGCTACTTCACCTTCTCTTCCTTTACTTTGGGCTACTATTAGCCGCCGTCAAGGTTTATTTTCTTTACATTGCGCCCCAATTGAATTAGGGAAAATTCTCGCGCCGATTTGGCAGCGACAACCTGTAGTATTGATTGGTTCTGCCTTGGAACCTGAGACTGAAGCTACATTATTTCGTCAACGCTTGGGATTGGGCGATTTGACTTGCTTGAAGTTCTCTTCGGACAATCAAACTCAAGCTATTCAACTTTATATACCTAATAAATTACCTCTACCTAATACCCCAGAATTCAAACCTGTTTTTATTCATCAAGTTCGGACTCTGGTATGTTTGAGCGCCACATCACCAGGTTTAACGGTTATTTTGGTAGGAGATGTACCCCTGAAATCTCAGTTAGGGGCAATTTTGGCTTCCGAATTTGGTTCGCGGGTGCAGGTAGATAAAACTTGCTTGGATGAAAATGGGATTTTAGTCTGCGGTTGGGAATTTTGGCGCGAACATCAAACAGTTCTACCTTCTCCAAAAATGCTAATTATTGCGACTTTACCTTTACCATCTTTGGAGAATCCTTTGGTAGCTGGTAGGGTGAGTTACTACAAGCATTCTCATCAAGATTGGTTCCGCTTATATTTATTACCCACAGCTTTAAACGAACTACAGCGGGCTGTTGCTCCAGTACGAGATTCTAGCGGTGTAGTCGCTTTACTTGATAGTCGAGTAATTTATCGCAGTTACGGCGCTCAGGTTCTTGCTGCCCTCAGCCCCCTAGCACGGATTAATTATTTAGACCCAAGTTTGTTTTCTAGTTCAAAGGAAGAATAATTGTTGATTGTTGATTGATTAGTAGGCTAAATTTTCTAAGGTTTCTCGTAAATACCGCTGTACCTGCTCATCTAAACTCAATTGCTCAATATGCGAAGATTGTACCCGCTCTAGCTGCCAGCGTTGAAAACCAGAACTAATTGCGATCGCCTGCTTGAGATTGTGCCAAATGTCAGTACTATCTTCTAAATTACCATTGCTTTTAACTGTGATACTCATAATTATTCACTCCTTGATTCAATTTTAATTAGGACAAAATTTTTTTAATTACTTTTCGTTTAATTACTTAGAGGTATTCTATATTTGAATATACTCGTAATGCTGTGTGTTAATGGAAAATACGGGCTTACTATCAGATATTTTGCAATTTTCTTGAACTAGAATATTTTTTTAAAGTAGTGGTTAAGTTACGGATATTTCTGTTACCGTTGCTACTAAAATCAACAAAATTTTTGAGGAATTCTACGGTTTTCAGTGTAGATTAGGCTTGATTCCCCTGCTTCGTCGGAACTAAGTAAGTCGGCACAAATAAAACCAACTATGTAACGGTTGGGTAAACTGGTATTAAAGCCAACCTACTTAAATATACAAATAAAAATATGTAGAAACATAAAGGCGAAGCCTAAAATCTCTACATAATATAAAAATTAATAATTTTGTTCTGACTTGGGAAGTCTTATAGGCTATGGCAACTAAAAGATTAAAACACTTAAGTTGCCAAGCTCGACAATTGCTATTACACCGTTGTCTACTCACTATCTTGTCATTGTAAGAGTGCGACGTTTAGTCACCATTTGATAACCTTCAATGATGTCACCTTCTTCCCACGTACTGAATTTATCAACGCCGATACCGCATTCGTAACCGGAGTTAACTTCACGCGCATCTTCTTTCATCCGTTTGAGTGAATCAAGCACACCCTCGAATATGACGTTGTTACCGCGACGTACTCTAACTTTACAGTTACGGATCAGCTTACCGGACTGAATGTAGCAACCAGCAACGGCACCGCGTCCCACTGGGAAGACAGCACGCACTTCTGCTTGACCTAAAGGTTCTTCGACTAATTCTGGCTCCAGTAGACCTTCTAATGCATCTTGGATATCTTCCAAGAGTTTGTAGATAATATTGTATTCTCGTACATCTACACCAGCTTCGTCTGCTGCTTGTCTTGCACCGCTAGCAAATGTGGTATTAAAGCCGATAATTACGGCACCACTGGCTGCTGCAAGATCGATATCTGTTTGGGTAATCTCCCCTGGAGCAGATAACAACATCCGAATATGTACTTCGTTTTGCGGAATTTGTGTCAGCGCACCCAAAATAGCTTCGAGCGAACCCTGCACGTCTGCTTTCAAGATCAAATTGAGTTCTTTTAACTCGCCTTCTTGTGCCTGTGCTGAAATACTTGTTAAGGTTACACGTCCTCCTTGCATCAAGCGGGATTGACGTATTTTCTCAGCTCGTTCGTTAGCAAGTAAGCGTGCTTCTTTCTCATTCTTGAATACTTGAAATTCGTCCCCTGCAAAAGGTACGTCATTTAAGCCCAATACCTCTACAGCAAAGGAAGGAGTTGCAGCTTCCACTCGTTCGCTTCTGTCATCAACCATTGCCCGGACTTTTCCGAATACGGAACCGGCTACCAGAATATCTCCTACGTGTAAGGTTCCGTTCTGAATTAACAGCGTTGCGACCGCACCTTTTGCTTTGTCCAAATGGGCTTCGATCACCGTTCCTTTTGCCGAACGGTCTGGGTTCGCTTGCAGTTCTTCTACTTCCGAAACCAGAACAATCATTTCTAAGAGTGTATCTAGGTTTTCTGCTCTGATGGCACTAACGGGAACCATGATTGTATCGCCCCCCCATTCTTCTGGTACCAAAGAATACTGACCTAACTCTTGTTTGACTCGATCTGGCTGTGCCGCTTCTTTATCAATTTTGTTGATGGCGACAATAATCGGCACTCCCGCAGCTTGAGCGTGACTAATAGCTTCAACTGTCTGAGGACGAACGCCATCATCAGCAGCTACTACCAATATGGCAATATCTGTAACTCGCGCTCCCCTTGCCCGCATCGCCGTGAATGCTTCGTGACCGGGAGTATCTAAGAAGACAATCTGCTGCTGTTTACCGTCGTGTTCTATGTCTACGTGGTAAGCACCAATGTGCTGAGTAATACCTCCGGCTTCCCCGGAAGCAACTTTAGTTTTACGAATTGAGTCGAGTAAAGTGGTTTTACCGTGGTCTACGTGACCCATAATAGTTACTACAGGCGGACGACGGATGAGATGATCCATGTCTTCAAAGTCGAGCATCTCGGTAACTTTACGAGCTTCGGCTTCTGGTTCTGGAATATCAACTTCTACTTCTAACTCTTTTGCCACCATCATCACTGTCGAAGTATCAAGACTTTGAGTGATGCTAACAGCAATCGCCTTCATGAACAAGATTTTCACAATTTCCGTATCTGGCGTTTCTAAAGCATCCGCCAATTCTTGTACGGTCATTGGACCGCTAACCGTTAATCTTTCGGGACGCAGGCTCTTGACTTCTGTTTCTGCATTGTTGCCACCTGTACCGCCGCGCCGACGATTTTGGTCGCGAGACCCAGACTTTTTAATTTTGCTTGGTGCCGCAGGAGTTGGTGCTGCTGCTGCTGGTCTGGAACTTTTTGGCTTGGGAGGACGAACGATCGCGTTGCTAACTGCTGCTTTGATGCTATCGCCTGCTTCATCTTCGCTAAGTAGGTCTTCATCAAAATCGTCTTCAACCATTGGTTTAAGACGTTTGTTCTTGACAACCTTACCAGCTTTGGCAGCTTCTTTGATTTCTTCGAGAGCTTCCTCTTGCTTAGACCGCTTTTTCTGACCTCTAGGCAAACGAGGGGGTGTTGGACGCTTGAGTTCAACGACATCATCGACTACATCATTATCTTTGTCGTCATCATCTGGATCGACATTTTCTGATTTCGCCGCAGCCGGTCTTAATGGCGGTCTTAGTGGAGCCGATACGCTCGGAGGAGCTGATGAATCTTGACGTACTGTCTTCCTCGGACGCTGTACGTCATCCGAACTACCACCGGGCGCTACTTTTCTCGGCTTTTGAGGTTTTTCCGTTTTTGATACTGGCGAAATTGTAGGACGCGCAGTTTTTGAGACTGGTGCGTTCGATTCGACCTTATCCGCAGCCGGTTTGTCCGCAGGGGGTTTGTTCTGTTGCCGTTTTAGTTTGTCTTTGTCTTTGTCTTTGTCTTTGTCTTTGTCGCGCTTGAGAACTGGTTTTTCGGCGACGCTATCATACGAACCGGAATTTGATTTTGCTGCCACGGGTCTAGTAGGTGGAGCAGTCAGTTCGGGTGCGTTTAGTATTTCCGGTTTAGATTTGGGTGAAACTGATTTTTCTGGTTTGCTCAAAGCCGTTTTATCTGATTCTGAGGAGGAGGTGGATGCTAAGTTATTCGTATTCGCCACGGATAAAGAGTTATTTCGTTTCTGAGACTGATTTTGAGAAGCGGGTGCAGTTGGTGCCACTGGTTCCATCGGAGAGTCAGGAGTAAAAGGTAAGGGGGGCGCAGCCGGATTTGATGCGCTCTCAGGGTTAGCTAAATTGTTGGAGTTGGTTGGTGGTTTTGGTTTGCTACGAATTTCCAAGATTTGTGGTTTGTTAGGTGCAGAAGCATGGTTGCGAGAATCATTATGCCCCCTTGTACCATGCTCTTTCGACAACGCTAAAGTAGACGTTAGTTTTTCCGCTTGCGAACGAATACGTTCTGCATCAGATTCTGCGATCGTGCTGCTATGGCTTTTGACCGCAATATTGAGCTGGTCGCAAATTGCTAATAGCTCTTTGTTTTCCAAATTCAATTCCTTTGATAATTCGTAAATTCTGACTTTGCCGTTGTTCATCCACTCTTCCCCTATAATTTACAGTTTTAACGGATGGTTGCCAGCTTTTGCGACATCTCCATCCTTGAGTTACTGTGTAATGGTTGCCGTTTTCAACTTGAAAAGGGTTTTGACCATTAGGAGAGAGAGATGTGACCGTGGGAAAGCTGGCATCTCCACGCTTGCACAATGTTGACTAACGCCGGACGAATGCGCCCAAACATTACCAAGTAGGTGCCAATATTTAATTGTTTGTTTTGGTGGTGTTTCTGTTGGGTTTAACACATGAAAGCCTACAATGACTAAGTTTTGCAAGTGCATATCATATAACAGAGTCATGTGTCAATACTCATTTATAATTTTGGCACTGACCGTATGTTACTAAAAGATCGTTTAATCAACAGTACTATCGGACATAGCCGCATCAATTAAGATTATTCTGAAAAGAACCCCCTATCTAATCGCTTTATGAAAAGTTTATTGCAGGGTATAGCTTTGAGATAAGCGCTGCCACAATGTTGTATACAGTGTTTCTGGCACTGATGTACGTAACGCTCGTCCTAATCTATTTTTTTTATGAGCAACTTGCAGGCAGCTCGGATTTGGACAAATATAGGCTGAACGCCCCATGCCCTCATTTAATTGTACCTTTCCTGAAGGAAACACGCGGACAATCCGCCAAAACTCTTGTTTTAAACTGACTTTTCGGCAACTAATACAGCGCCTCCAATTCTTGTTCATTTTAACTGACTATTTAGCTTTAGCTATTATGGCGGATTATTGCTATTAATAAATTTTTTGGTTCTCGGATTCAAATTCCTCCTCGTCTTGTGTAGTTTCAAATTCTTGGGAATTAAGCTGTTGATTTTGTTGTTTTTGAAGTTCTTCTAGTTCGGAGAGTTCGTCAAGTTCTGCTGCGTGTTGCGCTCTTACATCTGAGAATTTAGCATCTTCTCCTTCAAAATCGTATTTAGCTTTGTCTTTAATATCTATTTTCCAGCCTGTAAGCCTAGCAGCTAAACGAACATTTTGTCCTTCTTTACCGATCGCTAAACTTAATTGATCTTCGGCTACAAGTACGTGAGTTTGTCGTGTTTCTGGGTCCATTAGCCGCACATCATCAACTCGTGCCGGACTTAAAGCGTTAGCAATATAAGTTGCAGGGTCTGGAGACCAGCGAATCACATCAATTTTTTCGCCGCGTAATTCATTGACTACCACTTGAATTCGAGAACCCCGCGCTCCAATACAGGCACCAACTGGGTCTACATCGCGGTCTAAGGTATCTACAGCTATTTTTGTTCTCGGTCCCACATAAGAAGATGGAGGATTGGCTTCACGGGCTACGGCAACAATTCGCACGACTTCATCTTCAATTTCCGGAACTTCGTTGGCAAAAAGATACACGACCAAACCCGCATCAGCCCGCGAAACCAGTAGCTGCGGACCTCGCTGTTGACCCCGCGACACTTTCTTGAGATAAACTCGAAAATTTGCGCCAATCCGATAATTATCGTTGGGTAGTTGTTCCCGCTTAGGTAATTCAGCCTCTACTTCTGGCTGACCAAAACCACTAGTAACAGCCATGATTACCGATTGTCTTTCAAACCGCAACACTCTTGTTTGCAGTACGGTTCCTTCTAAATCTTGAAATTCTTCTTGAACTAATTGTCGCTGCTGGTCGCGCAATTTTTGCGATAATACTTGCTTGGTTTGCATCGCGGCCATGCGACCAAATTCTTTTTTATCAGGAGTTACATCTACAACTACTTCTTGTCCTACTAATTGCGCTGCGTCATCACCAAATTCTTCGACTTCTTTAATAACGTCCTTAACAGCAATTTGATGATCGGAATTTGTTACTTCTTCAACTATAGTTTTTGTCGAAACAACGCGAAATCCTTCATCTTCGATATCCAGTTCTACTTCAAAATTGTCAAAGTAATCTTCATCAAACTGTTTACGGTCTAAATTCTGAGCGCGACGATAACGTTCGTAACCCTTGAGTAGCGCTTCTCTAATTGCTGACTGTACTGCAAGACGCGGTAAATTTCGCTCCTGACTTATACTTTCAATCAATTCTTTTAATCCAAGTAATTTAAGCATTGACATATATCGTTCTCCTTTAAAAAATCGCTACCGGGAACACCGGAATTAGAGACGAGAAGTCGGTGTTTGTTGAAAAGTGCGGTCTTCTCCTAAAAGGAAAGACTAACTATCAAGATTGCCCCGCTTGTGCAACTTCTCGCTTTTCACAAAACAGCCGTCCTGCTAGAAAGAATGGTTAATTGTTGGTTTAACAACTAATAGAATCGTTCTTATGCTCATTCTTTTAGCAAAAAAACCATTTTTCATCGGGTGTAAAAAGCAGTCCTGGTAGATTCCCTACTCAATCACCTTGGTCTAACTGCACGCCTTTTATATTCGAGCGCTTAATTTCGATTACACGACCTTTCTTATTTAAGTAAACGCTGTTTTCATCTCGGCTAACCAGTTTACCGTGTAACGAGGAATGCCCTTGATGGGGTGAAGAAGTGCAAACCTTAACCGGGAACCCTTTAAAAGAGATGAATTCTCGGTCGGTTTCCAAATACTGGGAAATACCAGGACTAGACACTTCTAATACATAGGCATCCGGAATAATTGACGCTGCATCCAAATTTGCTTCTAAATTACGGCTCATGCGCTCGCAATCATTCAAACCAGTATCCTGCGTGGGATTACGGATGTCTACTCGCAATACTGGCGGGCTTTGATTGGTATGAAAAACCACTTTCACGACCTCTAGTCCAAGGTCTTCTGCTACTGGTGTCGCTAAGTCTATAATTTGGGGAACTAAAGGATGAGTCATGTGGCAATTCCAACAAAAAAAGTGGGCTACTACCCACTCCCTGCGATAAGTATATCTTCCAAGAAGTCTTGCAACGAACTGTAAGATAGCTCGTCTCTAATCTGAGTTTAGCGCATTTTTTCAAAATGCTTGCAGCAAAAAATGTACGATCGCTCATCTAAATTTTGATCGATATGGATCAAAGATAAGGCTTCGTGCGATCGTTTGTATCTGTTAATAGGGGAAGTGATACTTTGGAAGGTCGTCTGGTTTGTTGGAGAATTTGCTCTAAGTCTTCTTCGGAAAGACGCTGAACGTAGTTAATTTTAATTTCTTCGAGGAAGTCGATTAATAAACTTTGTACTTCTGATATTACTTGTTTTTTTTGAATCTCGTCTGTCAAGGCTTTTGAAAAGCGCTTTATTAATTGGCTTGATAGTTTGGCAGAAACTGGGTCTTCTGTTGCCGAGACTAAAGCATGGTAGAGGTTTGTCGCAATCTGAATGGCCAACTGTTCGCTCAACTGAGTTTGCATTTGTCCCAATCCGGGTAAGTTTCGGAAATTACGGTAGATGGGAGATTGGTTGAATGCGGTATCTATATTGTGCTGTAAAAGAGCAATGATTTGCGGTTGGATTTTTGGCAGCACTTGATGAATCACCGTTTGCACGAAAATTCCTCCCAAGGCTTCTATTTCGTTGATATTATTAATGTCTATATAAGGACGCAATGTTTGACTTTGTTGCAGCCAACGGATCAACTCTCCTTGTTTAATGGAACTTTGAGTTTGATTTATCACTCGCACCACCACAATTTGCGTTATTTCTTCAGCAAAATTAGCTACAATCCCCTGTTGAGCTTGATGCCGTATCGTTTGTAAATCTAATAACTTTGCTTTTTCTAAACGAAATAATATAGGTATGATTCGTAACCAACGCCAAAATGGTAATACTAAAAAGATATCGTACCAGCGCCATAATACAGCATTGAACCAGCTAAACCCAGGATGGTGACGTTTTATACAGTAACTACGCGCTAATAATTCAATAGTAAATAAAAGTATAAATGGTAAGTCTATTATCCAAAAATTATCTATAAATTCTCCATTTTCACCAATTTTTCGATAGTAGTTAGTCGCAATTAACGGTTTTATTTTACTGTTGAAAAAACCGATCTCTTGATTCCAACCTTGTTTTAATAAATAATCGGTACTCCAGAAAATAGTAAAGGCTCGTTTCGCAGATTCATTATTAAGATGTTCGCGCATCATATTTTTGATTTTCTCCAAAGTGCCGCTTTTAGAAGCAACTGCAAATGGATTATTTTCAATTATTTCTACGCTCAAGTCCCTTAATTCTTTGATTTTACTGGTTGAGAGAGGTGAATTTAACCCGGTTTCGTCGATTTGCTGTTCTAATTCTGCTACAGTTTTTAAATATTTTTGAGTTTCTCTATGGGGTTCAATTCCTTTGATGGGGTCGTATATTTTTGTGATTTGAGGCAAGTTGCGTAAGTAAAAATCGCGCCACCCAATGTAAGTTAAATTGAATAATACTAAACCTAAGTTTACTGTGGCAATCAGCGCTATTAATCTTTCAAACCAAATTCGCTTGTGATAAATTTTACTTTCCATTAATTTTCAGTAGTATTACATATCTTGCAACCGACGTAGCGTATTTAATTTACTCATAACATAATCAGGAATTCCAGACCATTTGCTACTAAGTAAATAAATAACTAATGTATTTTGTATTACCTAAAATATTGGCTCAATTCAAAAATTTTGAACTACTTATACAGGTTTTTTTTAAATACATCTATAGGAAGATGACAAAATTATTTTTGGCGAAATATGTTCAATAATTAAAAAAAATTTAGATTAATCAAAAATTTATCAATAATAAGAAAAAAATGCCTTAAATAAACTTAAAATGCAGCTAATGACTCGGAGTTAAAATTTATGTGGTGTGAGTTTAGTAATAGAAGTATTAGTGTAATAACCGCCTGTGTAATTGCAGGTAGTGTAGCTGTTTCGAGTACCGTTTTGGCAGCTCGTCAGCGCAATTATACTCCACGGGAATTTCGTTCTGTATTGTACGGATTAGGATACGACGTAGGAGTGTCGGACGCGCCCTTGACGGATGCTCAAGCAAAAAAAGCAATCCGCGAATTTCAGCAGGGGTACAAATTAGGAGTAGACGGTATCGCAGGACCAAAAACTCAGGATTTTGCCGCTGAAATCGTCAAAAGTCTCAAGTACAACTTGAATTTGGTTGCTAAGCCCAATCCAAAGTTACGTCTCGATCAATTTTACGGACTAACAACGCAAGACGCAGTAAAAGAATATCAAGAACAGTTACAGGTTGAAAAAACTGGAATCGCTGACTTAGCTTTGCGACAAAAACTTAATCAACAAGCAAAGCAAGGCACTCCACAACCTGAGCCGGAAGCAACACCATCGCCAATACCATCACCAACGGCAACACCGGAAGTAACACCAACTCCCGTATTTCCCGAACCAACACCAACACCTACCGAATCACCGGAAGCAACACCGGAAGTAACCCCAATACCGGAGTCTACACCGGAAGCAACGCCATCACCAACGGCAACACCGGAAGTAACTCCAACTCCTGTATTCCCAGAAGCAACACCAACACCTACCGAATCACCTGACGATGAAGCAACACCCACACCAACACCAACACCCTAAAATTTAAAGGATATTGGGGATGGGGGATAGTTGGGAGTAATTAAGGTTAAAGGTTAAAGGTCAAAGGTCAAAGGTTAAAATTCTCCTTGTCCCCTTGTCCCTAGAAGCTAGCCGTTTTGCTCTTCCATCGGTCTACCTTTGGGAACCGGAAGCAGGGGACGGCGGTCATCATAAGGCATCGGGATGTACTGTACCGAAGGTCTTCCTCCTTGGGGTTGCGGGTACAGTTCCATCAGGTCGTAAACGCTTCGGGGCAATCCGGCTGTGACGGGTAGCCCCATTTCCGTTGCTTCTTCAACGGTTATTGGGTAATCGTGAGTAACTCTTCCGGTTGTCAAAGCTTCGATAATTTTTTCGATATTTTCTGGGTCAACTTTTTGCTGAGGGATGCAATCTTTAAGTAAGGTTCTAACAAAGCGCTGTACTTGATTCATGGCTTTGCGCGATAGGTCAGCCATAATCAAGGTTTGGTCATCAACTTCACTAATGGGTTTATCTTCAACAACTTTGATGATACTTGCAGCAGGGTAATTACCGAGTTGAGGATCTACGGGTCCGAGAACCGCATTTTCATCCATGACGATTTCATCGGCTGCCAGGGCAAGCATTGTACCACCACTCATGGCATAGTGAGGCACGAAAACGGTTACTTTAGCTTGATGACGAATTAAAGCTCTGGCAATTTGTTCGGTTGCTAAAACCAAGCCACCGGGAGTATGCAAAATCAAGTCTATAGGTACATCTGGTGGAGTCAGGCGAATTGCCCGGAGAATTTTTTCAGAATCTTCGATGGTAATATAGCTTGAAATTGGTATACCCAAGAAACTGATCGACTCTTGACGATGAATCAGTAAAATTACTCTACTTTTACGTGTTTGCTGAAACTCATCGAGACTGCGAAAGCGACGATATTCCATTTTACGACGCTGCCAAATCGGTTGCAACGAAGAAAGCAGCAGAAAAATCCCAAATATCTCGAAAATACCAAAGTTCATAAGATAAATTGTTCAAATTTAAAACTTCACGTCTTACATTTTCACAATTTTTGGAAAATTGGATGTCTATCTGGAGAGACAGTTATCAGTGAACAGTCAACAATTTAACATTGATAATTGTCTAAGTAGATCGGCGCTAAAAATCACAGTTATGAAAAGGGAGTAGGGAGTAGGGAGAAGGCTTTGATACCAGTTCACCCAACCATTACATAGTTTGTATTATTTGTACCGACTTACTGCTGTTGCCAAATCTTAATATTGTTTTTACTTCTGCGATCGGCACTTGTAGGAATAAATCCCGTAAGTAAGGTGTATAAACTTGCGGCTAAAGCGTAAACATCAATAAATTCTCCCCGTGGTGCTGACCTTTGGTATTGTTCTGGTGGAGCAAAACCGGGAGTACAATACACTGTTCCAAGCGGGATTATGAAGAATATCTTCTTTTATAATTTTGATAACCCGTAATTCGCTACGTTGATTTTTGGCGAGATAGGTTATACCCATTCCCCCTTCACCGAGAATCTTTTCAATTGTGTAGCGATCGCTATTTAACTTTTTCCCCCTCTGCCAGACCATTGGTGAAATCTATGGTTTACTGGTATTTATTGTTGCATAAGTTTCTAGTCTGGTTAAGATAATTTAATAAGAATTTTTATAACCCAGGTTTTATATAAACAAATCTTAGTTTATTGTAAAAGAATTACTTGCTTAGTCAGTGATATATTAAAATTCAGTATACAGTAATTTTAAATTAATCCTGTTTGATTAAGAAAAATAAATTTCATAAATCCAGGCATCATCCGCAATACTTGAATTTGTTTTTGTAGCAATTACTATTATTTATTGCTTGAGTTATTTGAGAGCTAACTAATTATATTATTGAAGTTTTTGCAAGATATTAAAAATGTTAAAAAATTTACAGCTAAAACAAAAATTTACAATTCTACTACTGATAATCTTGATTGTAGGAATTAGCAGCAGCGGACTTATTTTATCTTTTGTACTAAGGCAGAATGCTAAACGCGAAGTCGAGAACACGGCTTTAATTTTGATGGAAACCATGAGTTCAGTTCGCAACTACACTAGCACTCAAATCAATCCAGAATTAACAGAAAAATTAGCAACAAATTTTTTACCGCAAAGTGTACCTGCTTATTCGGCTAGGGAAGTATTTGAAAATCTCAGAAAGCAAGCAGATTATAAAGACTTTTTTTATAAAGAAGCAACGCTCAACCCAACTAATCTTCGAGATAAAGCTGATGCTTTTGAAACAAAAATTGTTGAGGGTTTTAAGAGTAAACCAAAATTAGAAAAAAGTGATTTCCGTTCGCTTCCTAGTGGAGATATTTTCTATGTTGCTCGTCCGTTAAAAGTAACTGAACAAAGTTGTTTACAGTGTCACAGTACACCAGATGCTGCACCTCCAAGCATGATACAGCGTTATGGTACGGCTCACGGGTTTGGATGGAAGTTAAATGAAATAATCGGCGCTCAAATCATTTCAGTTCCTGCGGATAGAGTTATTCAAAAAGCAAATAAATCTTCTGTAGCAATTATTGGGACTGTATCTATTGTTTTTGCGGCGGTTATTGTATTAGTAAATATATTTTTGAATCGACAAGTTATACTTCCGCTGAAACGAATTACTCGTGTGGCTGAGGAAGTTAGTACTGGACATATGGAAGTAGATTTTGACCAGGTGTCTAATGACGAAATCGGTAATCTTGCCAGAGCTTTTAAAAGGATGAAATTAAGTTTAGAAATGGCGATGAAGAGACTTAAGAATACTGGGAATACTCATAAAAATACTGATGAATCTTTTTAAGAGGAAGAGAAAATAGTTTTAATAAAATATCCGTCGTATAAATTCCATTGCTGTTTGTGAATCGGGAATTTCTCTAGCCAATAACTCTACGAATTGATGCGGTGTTGCTTGGGAATTTGTTGCTAATACATCTTCTACTATTAAAGTTGCCATTGGTCCGATGTAGTAGGCTAGCTGTTGCTGACAGTTTTCGATAAAAGTATGGCTTAATAAGTTTAACTGTTTACGATTATCAATTGAGTCAACTACTGTTGGTTCTTGTTCGTAATCAGGAGGTACTGTAGGACTTAATTTAGAGTCAGGTGAAACTACTGTGGGAGCATCGTAAAAATTTTCTGTGAGAAATGAAAATGAAGATTGACCGAGTTGTTCGAGTTGTGCAATAACTTCCCCAGTCGTTTGATATCGCGCTTTGGGAGTATCTGCCAACATTCTATCAAGTATCCGTGCAAAAGCATCGCTGATATCAGCATAGATTCGCCAGTTCCAATCCAAGGAATATCGATCCATTAAGTGCGATGGATTTTTACCAGTAAGCAATACGATCGCTGTTACTCCTAATGCGTAGATATCGCTACTTGGAGAACACAAACCCAAACTAATTTGTTCGCGGGGAGCATAGCCAACTTTTCCGACAAGGGACATATTACCAGCAAATGCTGTTTGATTTATTCTGGTCGCTTCGTTAATTTCAGCTATTTGTTTTCCTACTCCAAAATCAATTAGTACAGGTAAATTTCCATCTTCAGGTAACATGATATTATCAGGAGAAATATCTCGATGAATTACTTGATGCTGATGGACGTATTCCAAAACAGGCAATAGTTTTTTTAGCCAAAATATGACTTCAATTTCTGAAAAAGTTTGTCCTTGATGTTGACGTTCTTGTAATAGCCTAGAATAGGTTTTACCATTCACATATTCTTGGACTAAAAATAGCCGACCTTCTCCTTCAAAACAAGCTAAAAAACGTGGTATTTGGGGATGTTCCAACTTATGAAGAATTTTTGCTTCTCTTCTGAATAAATCACGACATTTTTCGATTCCATTGCTACCACTACCGAAGGGAGCAAATTCCTTAAGGACGCAAGTCTCGTTAAAACGACGTGTATCATCAGCTAAGTAAGTTCGTCCAAGCCCCCCTTGTCCCAGCATCCTTCGGATAATGTAACGGCTATCAATTAAAGTCCCAGACGCTATTTCTGGTTTTGTTATAGGAGGCTCAGACATTTACTTTTTATTCCTAAAATTCTTACATATTAAATTCTTAATCTTAAAGTCAAGCTGTGATACAAGTAAGTTCCCATTAACATAAGTTTTTCATCGAAAAGGGAATTTTCAGGGAAGATAATTTTTTTTAACCAGGTGGTATTAAGTTATTAAGTAATTATGCCTATTTATCAAAGGTTGTAAAAGTTAATTAATCAGTTTTATTTGTATTAGTCGATGCTTTAGGTAGCAAAACTACGGGCTTTTCTTGAATCTGGGTTTCCAAAGGTTTAACTTTACTAATTAACTCGATAAATTGCTTGTATTTAGGAACTTTCTCACTAGGAATATAACCTGAGTCTGCTGTAATATATGCTGGGGCTTCACTCATAACTTTACGGATTTGTTGTTCGCGGTTTCGTTCAATATTTGGTGATAGCAGGACTAATCCGGGTGGAATCCACCGACTAGTATGTATAATTCTAAACTTAATTTGGCTAAATTGCCGCCGATAAATTTCAAAGTCTTTTTCGGACAAAGCACCAGCATCAACACTACCTTCTTTGAGCCATTGCAGTAATGTTTTAGGAGTGGGAGCAAAACGAATATCGGCAAGGGTTAAACCGTAAAGGTCGTACAAAGGAACATAATAACCAGCAGCAGAACCAATTTGACCTAAAGCCACGGTTTTATTTGCCAAATCTGGTATTTTTTTAATTGAACTATCGTCTCGGACTATTAGTAACGATCGCTGTCTGCTACTGACTTCACCCATCGAAAATACGGGTTCGTATTGTCGGTTAATAGCGATCGCTGCTAGACCTGGTGGTGCAAACACGATATCCCATTGTTTACGGCTAATTTGATCGACGGCTTGTAACTCGTTGTAAGCTGGTTCTAATTCTACAATCGACTTTGTTTGTGCTGCGATATAGTTTTTAAAGCCGTCGTATTTGTCGAGTGAAACAGCTTCTTCTCCGTTGCTGACTACCCCTATAGTCATTTGTTCTGGAGATGTTATTGATGAATTACAACTCCCTAACAATGCAAGTAATATAAAAAAACCAAATTGTACAAACCTGTGTGCAAGCATACTGTCCTATAACTTTACTTAAATTCATCAATACTTTTAAAAGTTAATCTTTCATAGATTTTCATGAATTTTCATGAAATATCTGTGCGATTTGAAAATAGCTATTGACTAAAATGTGCCATATCTGCTTCTTTTAATATTAGTTCAAAACCATGCCAGAAAATTTTCCGAGTTTACCGAAAATAATTTGATTGAGATGTAGCTGTCCTAACCTCTGTCAAACAAGAAGGATTTGCACCTATTGATATGAACTTAATTGATAAATCTAAATCTATTAATAACTTTCCTCATTTTGGATATTGGATTTTAGACAAAAAATCAGCCCTTAACTTTCAAGTAGGGGATAACCTCAAATTTGATCCAGCTAAATAAATTATCATTAAACTTCCTATTTCAATAACAGATAATTTCTAACTAATAACACGGATTAAATGGATGACACTGATGACACTGATTAATAACTCCGGTGTTCCTAACTCCTAACTGTTTATCCCCATACAGATGGATGCAATCGGGAATCTTACCTTAAACTAGAATATAAGAGTGTATAGATTGACTCTTATACCAAATCATGGTATTCAGATATCCTTTTTTTTTGGAGTAGATTCAAATGGGCGGGTTCATTGGTGTTATACTAGTAATAGGTTACGTAGCTGGTGCTTGGAAGTTTTGGACTGGATTTAGAAAAACTAATTTCAGCAATAGCTTAACAAATCGCCTGGTTTTATCATTATTATGGCCAGCTTGCTTTGTTGGTAGTAAATCATATCGTAGAAATTTTACAAAAGCCCTCAAAGGTTAAATATTATTTTAATATTTCCACGCAATACATGAGGAAACCAATAAAGTTGTCAGAGAAATAAAATCTCTGGCAATTTTTTATGTAAATCTTTTTTGTGGGAGTATCTTGCTCTTTATTGTTGATAAAAGCTGCTAATTTTTTGTTAAACAAGTAAGTAAGATTTAGGACTTAGCAAAAAGGCACTTCGGAAGTCGTACCATAGTCCCGCAAACAGCAAGACTGAATATAATTTGTAATTCTTAAATCAATTAAGCGTGGTAGGAAATTTTGCGATCAAATTTTTGCAACAAAAATTTGGTTTTATCTTCGATTTCGGTCACGAAAACACCTGTTTCGCTTTCTACTTCTGATGTCACCCAGATACCTTTTAAAACAACTTCAACCGACTCCGCATCACAGCGACATAATTCCACGATATTTTCACTACTTACTTTTTCCAAATCAGTTAAACATGATGCCGGTACTAAAAAAGAAGCTGTGCTAAATTCAATATGAATACTGGTTGCACTACGTATACTTACAAGTACTCTTGTGTTTATCCAATCTTCCAAAGATTGTTTTGAGTAATCTAAACTTAGTTGATTTTCAGTATAAGTAAGTTTTAGCATAGAGAATTTACTAAATTATGAATGAAATTATTAAGAAAGTATAAAGTCATTAAACGTTGATTTGTTTATCTGTTAAATACACTGTATTCGCAGTTAATTCCGTTAAGCTAATAAGATTTAAAATATTCCCAAAGCATCTCGCGTCAGGGTTAGACAGCTAGGGGAAACTATTTAAACTAGGGGAATCCCCTAAGTTTTTGCAAAAATGTACCCTTTAATGATGTACTATTAAAAATCTTAATTAGTAAATTATCAAATTGTTAAGTTTCAATTCATGTTAGGTGTAAAAGGATAGATCTATTACTTTAGAAGGATAGATAGATTTTTCTATTTTGAGGAAAATAACATCATGCTTGCTTAAAGTTGACCCTTAAGTTACAGGTGTTTTTATTTTACAGCAGCACAAAGTTTCAGAAGACAAGATGTTTATGGTAAAAGCATTAACTGCCTAGTAGGGTGATATTTCGGATTCTCTTTTCACTATTGTCAAGTTAGACTCGGATAGATTATTAATGCCTGGGTTGAACCAATAAGAAAGTTGGTTATAAATTTTTGCGACTTTATATCCCCTGTTTAGACATGGGCTAAGGTTTCTCAATTCTACTTTGCTTGAAATAGGCAAGTAATCCAGTCAACCCTTATAAAAAATGAGTTCCCATCCACAACTATTGCTTAAAATCACCCGTCAGCGCTTCAGGTTGCATCTTGGAAGCGTACTTTACCCTCAATTAAACAAAATTAGGAGAAACAATGCTTCACAATAATAATGGCGAAACTCTTTCTATTTACGAATGGTTATCTAGAGCCGGATTTCAAAATTCCGATGTGTTTAGAATGGAACCGGAATTAATTCGGCATCTTCACAAACAGTGGTTTGTATACCGCGAAATTGTCCAAACCTGTATGTCTGAAGCGGGCTGTTCCGACCCTGCTGAATTGGAAATCAACCATCCTTATCGTACTCCTCAACTACCTCAACTGACTTCTTCTTACTCTATATAAGTAGAAAGTTAAGCCAAATATATTTAAAGTCGTAACGTACTATTTTATCCACAGTGCGTTACGCTTTTTTTTTATAGACATCCATCCGTTTTGATTTGCAGTTGGAACCCTTACACGGTAGGAAATAGCGCTTACTGACGGGATAAAACTCCGCGCTGCTTGATCGTGACGATGCAAGTTGTATCTTATCGCTGAGCAGAAGAAGGAATAGGTAACAGAAAATCTACTGAGTCTTTCACAAAATTCTCCGGACTAATCTTGTATAGGACTGCTAATTGATTTTTGTTAGTGTAGCATACGCTAAGTGCTTAAAAAAAATTTTAACAAATCTGTTTTCTTGATTAAATAAAAAATAAAAAATACTACATGAAACCTTGAGGAACAATGTAAAAAAAATAGCGTCATCAAAAGGCTTAATATGAAAAATTCTACCTATATAAATTTAAATCATCTCAACGATTCTCGATCAATTACCAATGCCTTATGTCCATACCCAACTTGATAAATTTTTAGAAACATTTTAGAAACAATATCATTATTTTCGCGTCATAACATATAGTCTCAAGACTAAAGGAATTCTCTTATGACTGGCTTTTATCGTTGGAAATCTGGAACCGCTGCATTTTTGGCACTAAGCATTACAACCGCTGCGGCTACACCTATTTTAGTATCAACCCCCGCTACAGCACAAGCAATTTTCGGACAATCAAGAGGAGTTTCTATTCCTTCAGGAGTAAGACTTCCTGTTACTTTTGATAAAGAGAAAATTGTTGTTACACCAGATGAAACAACTGACTTAACTCTAACAGTTGCAACTAATATTATTGATAGCAACAGAAACGTATTGATTCCTCGCGGTAGCGAACTTGTCGGACAATTAGAACCAGCAACTTTGGGTCGTGAAAAAGGTTCTCGATTTGTGGCACGAGAGTTAGTTTTTCCTGATGGTAGAAAGCAGAATATCGATGCAACTTCTGCGGTAGTTACCAGAAAAGAAACAATTAAAAGAGGTGCTAGTACAAGTAAAGTTTTGACAGATGCTGCTTATGGTACGGCTGCTGCAACTGTCATTTCACTGATCACGGGAAATAAGAAAATTGAAACCTTAGAACCCATCGCTGGTGCGGCTGCGGGTGCTTTAGCAAGTATTTTTTTACGACGCAAGGAAGTAGAAGTTGTGGTGATTAACCCTCAAAATGACCTTAGCGTCACTTTGCGTTCTAATCTATTGCTATCTCGCTTCTAGGATTGATTTCGCGACATCATTTTCTAGCTTGTATTTAATGCCATCGTCACTTGAAACGTTTAAGTGTACGGTGGCTTGTTTTTTTGGCAAAAGGATAAGGGGAAAATTAAACCCCTAACTCCTAACTCTTAACTCTCAATCCAACATCGCATAACTTCTAAACAGTTAATTTTTAAAGTAGTCCCGATTGGAAAATTGACTAAGTGTATAAACATAGATAGAAATACTATAAGTGAATATATCCGAGTAATTGCTTAAGTATATTGAAGCCGACTTCTTATTAACTAAACATTCATATAATTGCAAATCAATTTGTTTTGTTTGTTTGAGCATCAGCTAGAGAGCGGAGGTTAAACTGACACACGCTCTAGCATGACTTTAAAGGACACAAGCTATATTTAGTATAGTTTTAAGCTATAAATACTACTTAAAATAGCTATATCTATTTACATACCGCCATCTAAAACAACTACTGACTTTTCTTTAATCTGAGGCAACTATTTTATTAATAGTACGTCTTAGTTAATTAAACGGAATGAGTCTTTCGATTGCCAAATATATACCTAAATTAAACTTAGGGTATTAGGTCTAAATAGGACATTAAAAATCAAAAAATACTCGGAACATTTAGTTCGAGATATTGTCAGAATAAATAACAGAATTAAACGGAATTGTTGGGGAAAAATTAAATGTCTAATCTAAATCGTTGGAAATCAAAATCTGCTGCATTCATGGCTTTAGGTATAACAGCAGTGACTTTAGCACCAATAGTTGCACCCGCACCATCCGCTGCTCAAACTAATGGTTTTTATGATGTTTCATCTAACTATTGGGCAGCACCTTTTATTAAAGAATTAGCACAGCGGGGAGTTATCGCTGGATTTCCCGATGGTAGCTTCCGTCCCGATAAACCAGTAACCCGCTCTGAATTTGCGGCGATGATTCGCAAAGCTTTCAACAAACCTCAAGAAAGACAGCCAATTAACTTTGGTGACGTATCTAGCAACTATTGGGCTTACAGCGCGATTCAAGAGGCTTACGCGACTGGTTTCTTGTCTGGATATCCCGGTCAAGTTTTCCGTCCTACTCTAAATATTCCTCGCGAGCAGGTATTAGTTTCTCTTGCCAACGGTTTAGACTATGTTCCCAGCGGTAATGTGCAAAGCACGCTGCAATACTATAGCGATAGCTACAACATCTCCAGCTATGCTACCAGCCCGATCGCCGCAGCTACAGAGAAGCGATTGGTAGTTAACTATCCTAATACCAAGTTCCTCAATCCTAAAGTAACTGCAACCCGTGCAGATGTAGCGGCTTATATTTACCAAGCTTTAGTTAGCAGCAATCAAGCTAGCGCCATTAGCTCGCCCTACATTGTAGCTATCAACACGACTACACCGATCGCAAACATTACTATCCCCGAAGGAACTGTTCTTCCCGTTAAATACGACAAAGCAGAAAAAATTCTTGTCACCAAGGATGAAACAGCACCTTTAACCTTAACCATCTCGCAAAACGTAGTTACCGATACCGGCAACTTGGTGATTCCCGCAGGTTCTCGCGTTGAAGGTAAACTTCAACCTGCTAATGGTGGTTCTCAATTCGTAGCTCAAAAACTGATTTTGACTAACGGAAAAGAATACGAAATTAATGCAACTTCTGGAATCATTGACAAGATTGAAACCGTTAAAAAAGGTACTAGCACTTCAGGTATCATCAGAAATACCGCATTAGGTGCGGGTGCCGCTGCTGCTGTTGCTGCGGTAACTGGCGATCGCGCTATAGCTACTGAAGAAGTTTTAGGTGGTGCGGCAATCGGTGCGATAACTGGTATTTTCTTTAACAAGAAGAGCGTTGACTTGATTGTTATCGACCCAAATACCGATTTAGAAATGACCATCGGTAGAAGCTTCGACGTTTCATTACGATAAGAAAGTAGGGAGTAAGTAGACAATAACTCCTAACTCCTAACTCCTAACTCTTCCTTCGCTTCCGGTAAGCGAATAATAAACGTAGTTCCTGAATTACCCGGTGTATAAATAGCAAAATTAATTGCAGGGCTGAAAACTTCCATTTCGCCCTGCATTTGTTCTATCAACTGTTTAGCTATAGCTAATCCCAAGCCGGAACCAGGAATTTGAGTTTGAGCCTGTACCCCTCTATAACCTCTTTCCCCCAGATGCTCTAAGTCCTGTTGTGGAACTCCCGGTCCATTATCGCTAATAGCAATTCCCAGAAAATTAGCTTTATCTTTTACAGATTCAATTAAAATCTTACCGCCAGCGGGAGTATATTTCAAAGCATTATCAATAATATTACTCAGTACTTCTCGTAATGCTTTGGGATTTCCTCGTACCAATAGTAAATAATTATCAACATTAACTATTAATTCTAAATAACGTTCTTGCGCTATTGCTAATGCTGAAATTAATAATGGCTGCAATACATCATTCAAATTAAAATCAATCAGTTCTTGTTCTGCACCGTTTAATAATAACAAAGGTTTACGCTCTTCTACAGTAGCCTCTACTTCTACTTCGTTTTGTACCGATAATTTCGCTGGAAGTAAATCTTCTGGAGTCAAGTCAATCGCTTCGTCAAATTTTTGTAATAGTTCTTTAAGGCGATCGCTTTCCCTAATGATGGATAACGCGACTTCTCGATTTGCATCTTTTGGTCGCAATCGTTTTGTGAGTAATTTCCCAAAAGTTCGTAAAGCCGTTAGCGGATTCCGAAATTGATGCAGCAAGTTGTCCATCAAATCTAACTGCTTTTCTTGCATGATTTGATGTTGGTGTAACTGGCTTGCTAACCAAGCGCGTCTACTGTCCATAATGCAAGCGATCGCCAAAGTTTTTGCTATACGCTCAATTTGAGTGCGTTCGCTTTCCTTCCAACTACGGTCTTCTCTACCCGTTACCAATAAACCCATCATTACCGAGTCGTGAATCAAAGGTAAAACAATTTGGTCGCCATCCATTAAGTATTCTTGATTGTCTTCTTCGGTTTTCTCAGCCGACTTCTCATTTGATTGCGAACTAATTACAACTGATGACGCACTTAACAAATAAGGTTTGACAGACGGTAAAGCTATTTGGTGCTGAAATTCTACCACCTCTGTTTCCGGATAAACCGCTACAGGAATTAACTTGGCTTCCCCTCCTGCCTGTGACGGTACGTCTGCCAATTCTTGCGTTAAGTACACAACGCTTAAAGATGCTCCTAACCCTGTCGCTAGCAGCGCTAATTGTTCGCGGCACAGAGCAACAAACTCCGAACTGGCAGAAATTATCATAAACAGACTATAAATGTAGGCGGTTATACAAAAATTGCGAGCTTTTTCACAATCGGGATTAATATTACCCTTTTTACAAAGCTTAACTAATTATGAGTTGTAATAATTGATTCAAAAGCATTATATTAATCAATACTTTCGATTTATTTATATTCAAATAATTTGTTTTCTGATTTCAGATAGTTAAGAACCATTGATTTTTTTGACTAAAACTTTTATAATTGGCTCGGATTTTGTAGCTATAACTACAGTCTGGAAGCTCACAAGAGGAGGAAAATATTTTGGCAAGGAGAAGGAAGCGCAAAAGCCGCCGTCGTCAGGAAGGACGGCGTATTTTAGAACATGTGCCTCAATTTAGCATCGAAAGTGGTGAAGATAAACCTGTGACAGCAGCGAGAAAATTTATTCAAGCTGAGGGTATACTTCCACCTGCTTTATTGCTAGTAAAACGTAATGAACACACTACAGACCGTTATTTTTGGGCTGAAAAGGGTCTGTTTGGTGCTCAGTACGTTGAAGAAAATCATTTCTTATTTCCCAGCTTGAGAACAATGGAACCTTCTTTGATTCCAGAAGTACTAGCACTTTCTGCCGCTCGATAAACAGATGTGATCGTTCGTCTTAAGCATTGAGTGTGGCTTTAGACAATCATCCATTAACTGGCAAAATGATCCGTTTTTTTGAAATGTTTATGTTTTTTTAAGTTTTGAAATTCTTTGCCAGTAAAATCAGTTCGAGAAAGCTACATAAAAAGATTAGTTCCATGCAAGTTAAATAATTTTGGATGGTTCAATCATAACTGTGAGGATAAATTAATTTTCGAGATAGAGGATTGAGTAAAACTCCTTTACCTGCTTATAGCTTTTCTATAATGGAGGCTGTGCTAGCGTGGTTCGGGGAAAATATCTGTAGGTTTCAATCAACTAATCGGTTGTGATATCACCTTATATCCTGTTTGATTAAACAACAGTTTTCCCGCGACCCTGCGAGAAGTTATAGAAATTAACACCAAAGTAGGAAGTTTTGCTTTTTCCTCGTCTCCATTTCACTCAAGGCAATAAAAAAATAATGCCTTGAAAGAAATGTTTGTATCCTCATTGAACGATAATTTATACCCTTTTTAGCTGTAACGCCTTTTCTAGAGAGATAATTTCATCTCGATGTGCGATTACAGTAATTTTAGTATCTTGTTCGCTATCGGTGCCTTCAACCGTTAGCGACACATTTTCGACTCTTCCGGCTTTATTCCAATAAAATATACCGCTTAAAGGGGATAAGAAAATTATCCCGTAAAACAGTATACTTTGACTGGAAAAAAGTAGAGATAAAACTAAGGACAGGCAAACAAGCCCAACAGCAGCAAGAAAAGTTAAAAAGATAGCTAAAAACCAGCTGGGTTTAACAAAGCCAGTCATACTTACTTTATTTTGTTGCGGGTCTACCGCTGCCACTCGATAAGACCGCGCTCGAAAATACTCCTTTAATTGAGGCATTAAGGAGGATTCATCTAATTGGGATACCAGTTGTGCTGTTTCTGTACGGTCTTTAGTAGAAGCCCTAATAAAGAAAAATAAGCCGACCGACATTAATAAAGTTAACAACAAGGTGGATGGCAGAATAGCAGTATCCATAACAGATTAATAAGTGTAAGTAAGAGAAACAGTTACCATTATTGGTTAAATTGCCCTACTTATACTAAATTGTTCTCCGCTTAATGTAATCGTGCCAAAGACGAGCTAAATCTTGGGCTTGAGTTTGCCAGTCAGGGGAAACTTGGTACATCCGTCGGGGACGACCGCGACCTTCAAGCTTCTTCCAGTATCCAGTAATTGCTTTCTGGTCTTCAAGAAACTTAATCGCACTATAAAGTACGGTATCCGAAAGTCGATAAGTTGGATATTCGGACTCCAGTTTTTGGATCAACTCGGTGCCGTAAGACTCCCCTTGTTGCAAAACAGACAAGATATAACAAACAGCTAATTCCTGACAGAGGTAGGTTGGCGGAGGATTCTCAAAGAATTGATATATATCCTCAAGTTTCATGGTTAGTGAATGGCTAAAAAAATGCCTTAATGTTGAGCCTGTAATTTCTATAGAGAGTATATAGTGCTACTCCAGAAAATGTAAGTATATAACGCTACTTAGGCTGATTTGCCTGTATCGTAAACACTACATCAAAATTCACGATTGTTACTCGTGGTACTGGCACACTAAAAGCAGGGTGCAGTAGACCGCACCCCTACTTAAACTCGAAAAGTAGTGTTGTGAGGAGTTGCTTGACAGCGAGGAGAATCGCTATCAGTGTGTCAACTGATGCCAAGCAGCTAAGGACTGCTTAAGCATAAAATGGCACCTAAGCAATTTTAAAGGCAAATTGCAGCTTTTTTGTAAAACTTAACAAATACTTTTTTTACGAAGATTATCCTGTGGGTAATTTGACTTATATTTAGCTGTTGAATTCGTTATGGTTACAAGCAACAACCTCTTAGATGATACGCAGATGAGGAAGTTTTCGTGAAGAATTTGTGTACTTAAAGTAAAATTATTGGCTTACACCCGATATAGTAAGTGCAATAATTCTGTCAAAGAGCGCAAACAGAAAATTTTTTTATAAATATGTCAGAACAGCTCGACGATCGATCTTCCTCTTCCAAAGTCCGTTCTATCGGACAGAACTTCCGTCTGACGGGTTGGATTAGCTTTTGGACTCAGTTGGTGCTGGGTGTTGTCTCAGCCCTACTTTTATTAGTTTTCGTAGTTTTTGGTCGTAGAACTGGAAGTCCTAGTAATAATCCGGGTACCGGACTAGGAGTATTTTTTGCAATATGTGGATTGGTTGCTTTAGCTGTAGGTATGTATTTAGCTTTCCGTTATGCTCGCATCGGTAAACAGCTACTATCGACCAACCCCAACAATCGTCCCCGCAAAAACGAATCCGTGCAAGTTTTGCGCTTAGGGTTAATAGTAAATTTGGTGGGAATGCTGTTGACGCTTTTGGGAGCGCAAGCGATCGTAGGTACTTTAGTCGCTAGAGCAATATCTTCTCAAGCTGCGACTACCCTATTCGATCCGAGTCGAATCATTAGCGGGTTGGATATGTTTGTAGTACAGTCCAATACAAACACTGTAACGGCGCACTTTGTCGGACTTGTAGCATCAATTTGGTTATTAAATCGTATCACCAGATGAGTGTGAAGGCGATACGATTTAGGAGCTATAAGAGGAGGTAAGAAGATTAGAGGAAGCAATCTTTCTTGTTCATTGTTACTTTTACTCTTGTTCTCGATCCGGAATCTTCCGGGGTGGTTTTCTAATTAAAATTTTTTTAAAGAAAATTATGTGAGTTCGATGGAAATAATTCTACTATCAGAAATTGGGTTTTTATGAAATTTGTCAGGGTATTACAAATACTCCCATCTAAAAACTCCACTTCTCAACCCAATTAAATTTACGATCTGTTGTGAAGTCAACCCGTCAAAATTAATGTGGTTAAGTAGTGGTAGAAAATTTTTTGCTCTGAAGTCAACGCAATATTAAAATGTGAGATTGTGTCTTGACCCAAATATACTAAATCTTAAACTGAGAATTATCCGTGCTAGATATTAAGCAAATAAGAGAAAATCCGCAATCAGTTCTACAAAGGTTGAAGAATCGCGGCGATAATTACGATATTCAGCCAATTGTTGACTTGAATCAACAACAACGCGAGTTAGAGACTAATCGAAGTCAACTCCAAGCTCGCAGTAACGAAATTGGTAAGCTGGTAGGTCAGAAAATTAAGTCGGGTGTCAATCCTCAAGATGCAGAAATTCAAGATTTACGAGAGGAAGGCAATTCTCTCAAAGCGAAATTGAGCGAACTTGAACCCCAAGAAAAAGAAATTAAAGCCGAAATCGAACAGCGAGTACTTGCACTTCCGAATTTACCGAGCGAGTCTACACCTATTGGTAAAAGTGAGGAAGATAATGTAGAAGTGCGACGCTGGGGTGATGAGTATTTACCCCAAAATGAAAATATCATTCCTCATTGGGAAATTGGCGAAAGGTTGGGTTTTCTCAACTTTGAGCGAGCTGTAAAAGTTGCTCAAAGTCGTTTTGTTGCTTTGATTGGATCTGGTGCAGCCTTGGAAAGAGCATTAATTCAGTTTATGCTCAATACTCACGTAGCAGCAGGTTACGTAGAAGTCGTTCCGCCGTTTTTGGTTAACACCGAGTCATTGACCGCTACCGGACAATTACCTAAGTTTGCTGAAGAAAGCTTTAAATGCGCCGATGATGATTTATGGCTGACTCCTACAGCAGAAGTTCCCTTAACAAATCTTTATCGTAGTGAAATTATCAGTGCAGAAGATTTACCCATATATCACTGTGCTTATAGTCCTTGTTTTCGCCGCGAAGCCGGAAGTTACGGACGCGATATGCGCGGGTTGATTCGTCTGCATCAATTTAATAAAGTTGAACTGGTCAAATTAGTTAGTCCCGAAACTTCTTTTGATGAATTAGAAAAATTACTGGGGGACGCTGAAGCAATTTTACAAGCTTTACAGTTGCCTTACCGAGTCGTCGAGTTATGTACTGGAGATTTAGGATTTTCGGCAACAAAAACTTACGATATAGAAGTTTGGCTTCCTTCAAGTGGCAAGTATCGGGAAATTTCTAGTTGTTCTAATTGCGGAGACTTTCAAGCGAGGAGAGGTAATATTCGATTCAAAGAAGCTGGTAAGAAAGGAACTCAGTTCGTACATACCCTCAACGGTTCCGGATTAGCAGTGGGACGGACTATGGCAGCTATTTTAGAAAATTATCAGCAACCCGATGGGACTTTACACGTACCGCAGGTGTTGCAACCTTATTTAGGGGGTAAGGAGATTTTAGAAGTATAGGTAATGGGTAATGGGTAATGGGTAATGGGTAAGGGGACAAATAACTTCTCACTTCTAATCTCCCTTAATCCAAAATCCAAAATCCAAAATCTAAAATTCCTATTCCCAATGCCCCATGCCTAATGCCCCATGTCCACTTTAAAATAAAGAAATGTATAGTTTAAATAAATTCACAATTCTATGTCAGTTTTAGCCGCGATCGCAGTATTGGCTGTACTCATCTTTGTACACGAGTTAGGACATTTTATTGCAGCAAGGTCTCAAGGTATTCATGTTAACCGCTTTTCGTTGGGTTTTGGTCCGGTACTTTTGAAGTATCAGGGTTCTGAAACTGAGTATGCGGTGCGTGCTTTTCCTTTGGGTGGTTTTGTAGGATTTCCCGATGATGACCCGGATAGTAAAATTGAGCCTAACGACCCGAATTTACTGCGTAACCGTCCGGTTTTAGATCGGGCGATCGTGATTAGTGCTGGGGTAATCTCAAATTTAATCTTTGCTTATTTTCTGTTGGTATCTCAGGTCGGGTTTGTGGGAATACCCCAAGCTACTCAACCAGGAGTCTTGATTCAAGAACTGGCTCCACAAGTTAGCAATGTAGCTGCTGCTGCTGGAATTAAGCCCGGAGATGCGATTTTAGCCGCAGATGGTACAGAATTTGGTACATCCCTCCAAGAGATAGAAAAATTAAGGGATGTAATCAAAAATCATCCGGGGAAAGAGATTGAATTAAAGATTAAAAGAGGCGATCAAAACATTAACTTAACGGTAATTCCTGAAGCTAAACCTGGTGGTGGTAGTATTGGTGTTGGTCTGTCTCCTAACGGTAAAGTAGAACGTCGTCCTGCAACAAGTATTTTACAAGCCTTTAGCGTTGGTGCAACTCAGTTTCAGAACATTATTGTCCAGACATTTCAAGGTTTTGGAAAATTAATTACTAACTTTGGTGACACAGCAGGTCAAGTCGCAGGACCCGTTAAAATTGTCAAAATTGGTGCGAGTATTGCTCAAAACGATACTGGTAGTTTGTTCTTTTTTGCCGCATTAATTAGCATTAACTTGGCTTTCATCAATATTTTGCCTTTACCGGCTTTAGATGGTGGGCAACTTGCTTTTCTGCTAATTGAAGGTGTGCGCGGTAAGCCTTTACCCAGCCGCGTTCAGGAAGGTGTAATGCAGACGGGTTTAGTACTACTTTTAGGATTAGGTCTTTTTCTCATAGTTAAAGAAACTACCCAGTTGGAATGGGTACAAAAGTTATTCCAGTGAATACTAACGGAAAAAAATATTCTAGTAAAAAGCAGCAAGCCCGATCTATTTTGGTGCGTTTAAAGCGATTGTATCCTGATGCAACTTGTTCGTTAACTTATTCAACGCCGGTACAGTTACTTGTAGCGACGATTCTCTCCGCTCAATGTACTGACGAGCGAGTTAATAAAGTAACACCAGAACTGTTCCGTCGATTCCCTGATGCAGATCGTTTAAGTAATGCGCCGATTGAAGAGCTTGAAAATTTGGTGCATTCTACAGGTTTTTATCGGAATAAAGCTAAGAATATCAAAGCCGCCTGTCAGATGATAGTTACTGAGTTTGGCGGTAAAGTTCCTCAGCGAATGGAAGAACTATTGCGGCTTCCTGGAGTAGCTCGGAAAACCGCAAATGTAGTTATGGCTCATGCTTTTGGGATTAATGCAGGGGTGACGGTTGATACTCATGTTAGTCGTCTCAGTCAAAGATTGGGCTTAACCGATTTTGAAGACGCAGTTCGTATTGAACGGGATTTGATGAAATTATTACCGCAAGAGGACTGGGAAAATTGGTCAATTCGACTGATTTATCACGGTCGCGCTGTTTGTCGGGCGCGGAATCCTGCTTGCACGGAGTGTGAGTTAGCCGATTTATGTGCTAGCGCACGCGATATTTATCGTCATCGTCAAAATGAAAATATTGATGTCATAAGTAGCGCCATTCGATAGAATAGGGAATGCTGTTCAAATAGGAATTATATGGCTAAGAAAGCTATGATCCAGCGCGACATAAAACGCGCCAAGATGGTAGATAAGTATTGGGATAAGCGTGAAGGTTTGTTAGAAGAGTTTAGACAAGCTCAAGACCCTTTGGAAAAGCTGGAAATCCACCGCAAAATTCAGCAACTACCTCGCAACAGCGCCCCAAATCGCCGTCGCAACCGCTGTTGGGTTACAGGTCGTCCCCGCGCTGTCTACCGCGACTTCGGTTTATGTCGCAACGTCCTGCGGGACTGGGCGCATCAAGGACTATTGCCCGGTGTGGTTAAGTCTAGCTGGTAATACGATTTTGGATTTTGGATTTTGGATTTTGGATTATAGATTTGCTGAGACTTCGGTAAAATAATTTTTACAGCAAATAAATATTTTGTAGAGGTAATAGCTTGTAAAAAGAGCAAAAAATTTATTCCCTTTACATTAAGCGCTTTTAGCGTAATTCATTAAAATCAATCCAAAATCTAAAATTTAAAATCTAAAATTCACTGTCCGCAACATTTATCAATTCCCAAGCTTTCCAAAAGCAGGTCGCTGACTGCGTTCGCGATCGCAAATTCTCCATAGAAACTTTTGGAAAAGTCAAAGAATCGCATTTCGGTGACTATGGCTAGAACTAATTCTCCTAAATCGTTTTCCCCTTCCATCCGCTGTCGGACAAAAATTTGCGCGGCACGTTCGGCTATGGTTTGATTAATAGTTTCTGGAATAAATTCTCGATCCAAAAAGGAATGCAAGCTCTGTTGCAACCATTTTCCTTCTTGTTGGGGATTTTCCGCAGGTGGTAACGTTATGGGTGGAATTGGTTGAGTCATATTTTTTATTTTTGGTAAAATATTTTAATTTATTTAACGAAAACTAACGTCTAAAAAGATCGGTTAAATTAGCTGGTCTTCTGATTTTAATTGTTCCTAAATTTTATGCAATATGATGTCGCCGCTATCATCGAAAGATACGCCCAAGGTCATTTTCTCATGGCTGATGAAAATAATCACTTGGGATGGTATAGCAGTCGCGATCGCACTTTAATTCCTTTGGATGACAGATTCCGCTACCCTAAGTCTTTAAGACGAGTTATTAATCAAGAACGGTTTTCAACTGCTATTAATCGCGACTTTGAAGCGGTAGTCGATGGATGTGCAGACCGAGACACTACTTGGATTTCTCAAGAGTTAAAGGAGATTTATTATTCTCTCAATCAAAGCGGTTGGGCATATAGTTTTGAAACTTGGCAAGGTGATGAACTTGCAGGAGGTATTTTGGGAATCGTTATTGGTGGTGCTTTTATCGGCGAATCAATGTTTTTTCGCATTCCTGAAGGCTCGAAAGTCGCGATGGTTAAGTTGGTCGAAAGACTGCGCGATCGTCAATTCATCTTTTTTGATGCTCAGTTGATGAATCCTCATTTAGAACGCTTTGGTGCTTACTCTATTAATGACAAGGAACATCAAGTTTTGTTGCACAAAGCTTTGCAATCTAACTCTTCCCTAATCTAAAGAAGTCAAGTCCTATTGCTACGTCTTTCATAATTACAAAAAAATCCCCACCAACCATTATTTCATTTGTTAACAAAGGTAACGGAAAAAATTTAATTATATGGAGTCGGCGAAATGGTATGATAATTTAGTGTAATAGCTTAAATATAATCGGGTATAGGCAAAATTTAAAAAAGCAAAAATATTCCCATTATATAAAAATACCAAAAAACGCGCCCTTTTTGAAGTAGTTAAAAAAGATTTTTTTAAAAGCAAAAAATCTTTACTTTTCAAACCTTCCTTTCCGTAACCAAAGTCAAACTGACCCATTCACCCTTGTTGTTATAGCTGCGAAACATACGTTGACGGAGATTGGGGTTAATTAACCAGCCAACTTCGAGAAACAAAGGTTGACCTAACTGCGCTTGCAGGGGAGAAGTAACGGAAGCTCCATCGGCAAGCAGCAAAACCTGCACCTGAGTTTGTTCAAATAAGATAATAGAGTCTTTGACAGTAGCAGTAGAGCTAATAGTGCGATTCGCAAAACTTAGACTTTGAGTTAATCCTGAATGATTGAGTTGTAAACTCATCTCGATCGGATAACTATCCGGCTTTTGTAAATCGGGATAGATAGTTATAGCTTCACCCACCCATTTACCCAACAAAGCATCAACCGTTAACACGGGATTTTGTATAGGTGGAGTACCCGCAAGATGTTCGCGAATTAAAGTAAACCGATCTAACTTGAGGTTTTTGTCAAAAAGCTGTACCAAGCGTAAACGACGATCGCCATGAATAAAACCAAATTCCGCACCAAAAGTAGAAAACGGTGCTAACTGAATAGAGCCTTGAGAAAACGCACCATCTTCAAAAAACATAATTCCCTTTCCCAGAGAACTGTATTCTAAAACCTTTTCATCTTCCCCAACGCGGACAATTTGGCGAATCGTTTGATTGTCATTTAAACCCGAAAAAGAAACAACACTTGGGAGATCTTCTAATAACTCACCTTGTGGAGACAAACGGGTAAACGAACCTTCCCATTCACCAAGATTTTTGAGTAAAGCATTCCATTGTGAATTCATAAATCAATTATCAATTATTAATTGGGTATGGGACATTGGGAATAGGTAATGGGTAATAGGGAATTGGGTAATATGGAGAAAATAACTCCTAACTCCTCACTCCTAACTCCTACTTCTTTTAATCCAAAATCCATTGACGCGAAAGCGTCTTCCCGCAGGGTAATCTAAAATCTAAAATTTAATAACTCCTAACTCTTTTAAGCTCTTTGTAGTGCAAATAAACTTCCTATCAATCCTACAGTTGCACCGAAGCTTAAAAGAATGACTGGTAGTAATAAGATTTGTAAAGAGCTAAGTTGTAAACCGTTGGTTAGAAATTGGATAAATTCGGGTTGATTAGCTAGGAATCGATTGACAAACTGTTGAATAAGACTAATAAAACTCCAAGCAATCGCACCACCAACAATTCCAAAAGTGATTCCTTGTAAGATAAACGGTAGATAAATCCAAGTAGAAGTTGCACCTACTAACTGCATAATCTCTATTTCTCGTCGTCGTGCCATCAATACGAGACGAATCGTAATACTAGTGACTGCGATCGCTGTTAATGTCAAAATAATGGTAATTGTCAGCGTTACCCAATTTAAACTTCGATGTAGCTGAGCAATACGTCTAACTGCTTCATCAACATACTGCACCGTATCCACAGCAGATAATTTAGCTAATTGAGTTGCTAAATCTGGTACGACTTCAGAATTTATTGCCTTTACTTTAATTTCATCTACCAAAGGATTGCCATTTAACTGTTGGGTAGCACCTTCAAGATCGGAAATTCCCATTTCTTGGACTAATTGCGTCCAAGCTTGTTCTTTGGTAATAGTTTTAATCGCAGCAACTTGTGGCATTTTCGCGACTAAGGTTTCAATACTTTCTGCACGCTCTGTGGGTTCGAGGTATACCGACACCTCTAATTGAGAACCAAATTGATTAAGTAGTTTTTCAACTTGCCAAGAAGTTTGCAGACTAATACCAAATAAAAATAGTAGCACCGCGACAGTACTTACAGCAGCCCAATTCATCCACCCACCCCGATGTAAACCTAAAAAAGTTTCTTTGAGTAGGTAATCTAACTTAGTCAGGAATTTAAACACGTTTGCAGGATGTAAAATTTTGAATAATTTATTGTAAATACTCGTAAGTATAAAGTCTCTACGCAATACTGCTGGTTTATTTGGGTTAAGAAAAATTATCTGTGGTAGGATTCTAAGCGAATCAGTCAGATAAGCGGATATCAAATATAATTTAATTAAAAAAACAAAAAAAAGTTAAAAATTAAGTCCCGTCTTGACGTGTAATTGATTAAAAATGGCTCAAGAATACCGTCGCGCAAAACTTAGAGGAAAATCATTTAAAGGACAAGATTTGACAGGAGCAGATTTCTCGTATTCTGACATTCGCGGTGCTGACTTCACTAACGCGATTCTCAGAGATACAAACTTCAGCAGCACAAAAGCCGGTTTACAACGCCGTTGGGCAATGACTATAATTTTATTTTCGTTACTGCTATCGGCGCTCAGTGGTTTAATGTCCGCTGTTGGTGGTTCTTTGATGGGATTTATTTTAATTGATAGCGCCCGTGAAAATGTTTATATAGGCGTAGCAAGTTTACTTATACTCTCAGTATTTTTTCTATTAAGCGTCCGTAAGGGATTGTTGTCAGCCTGCGTATTTTTAGCGGTAGCTATAGCCTTAGCAGTAGTTACCGCTGTCGCTTGGGCTGGCTTTGTAGCCGTTGTTTGGAGCGGATTAGCTACTACCGAAGCAACAGAAATTGCCCCAATCGTAGCTGTAGTCGCCACAGGAACGGTCGCCGTCATCGTGACTGCGGTTGGAGCGGTATCTGTAACAATTGCAGCAGCAATCACCGGGGCGATCGCCGGAATTTTCGCAGTTGTAATGACTGTAATAGTCGCGGGAATAACCGCTGGGATTGTATCGGTATTTGCGATGATGCAAAATCCCGTAGCGGGAATAGTGTCTAGTACCGTGTCGGTAATTTTGGTAATTCTGTCTGCTTATATTGGTTATCGAGCCATATTTGAGGATAAAAGGCAGAATTTTGTCCGTAAAGTTGCGCTTTCCCTAATTACAAGGTACGGAACTAGTTTTCGTAATGCCGATCTCACAGATGCTGATTTTACTCAAGCCAAACTCAAAGGTGCTAATTTCACTAAAGCCAAAGTTAAACGCACCAACTGGTTTGATATCAAAAAAGTCCATTTAGCCGCAGTCAGTACAACTTATTTAGAAAATGCTCAAATGCGCGAGCTAGTTGTCAATAAAAATTTACAAAACAAAATATTTGACGGTTGGAACTTGCGAGGAATTAATTTGCAGGGAGCAAATCTAAAAGATGCGAGTTTTACCGAAGCCAATCTGAGCGAAACCAACTTGCGAAACGCGGATATTTCTAGAGCTAAACTAGTGCGATCGCAATTAGACAAAGCTGATTTGAGAAACGCTAATTTAACGGGAGCATATGTAGAAGATTGGAATGTAACTCCACAAACTAAGTTATATCCCATCGATTGCGACTATATATTTTTACGGATACCGACTCCAGAAGATCCAAATCCCCATCGTTTACCTGCTAATTGGGAAGCAAGCTTTAAAGACGGTGAATTCAATCAGTTGATGAATCCTTTATTGAAAATTTCAAATTATAGTAACGGATATATTAGTTAATTGGGAATTGGTAATTGGGAATTGGTAATTGGTAATTGGGAATTGGGAATTGGGAATTGGGAATTGGTAATTGGGAATTGGGAATTGGGAATTGGTAATAGAGAAATACAGATAAATTCAATGTTGATTTTGATGTCTCTTCCGAAATATGTTTTATTGTTGCTGTAGCATTTGACAGTTATCAACAATCGATTATCAATTAATTGTTACTTATTCCCTACTCCCTACTCCCTACTCCCTACTCCCTACTCCCTTAGAGTATATTCTAATCGCGATATTACTTATTTTAGTAATTGAGTTAAGAGAAAAAAATGCTCGTATTCATAGTTTAAACGTAATATTGAAAACTGCTTTAGTTCAGCCTAATTTATACGTACAAACCTACCAAATTATAGGAGATATCATGTCTGAAGATAACGGAATCACAATTAATCCTCAAGGGGATGCTGTGGGAATTTCGATTGGTGATGATAATTATCAAGAAGGAGTTTTCGCTAAAACTAGCGGTGACGTTGCAAATGTTGTCAATGAAGCTGAGGGTTCACGAGAAGCAGCTTCACCCCGGATGAAAGCGCTTTTTGCTCAAATACAAAAGACTATCGAAAATAATGATGATTTATCACCGCAAGATAAAAGTTATGCTTTGCAGCAATTGAAATCTTTAGAATCTACTAGTCAAACTCATAAAAACCAATTCATGGTAGCAGAATCGGATGAATTATTATCGGATGCGTCAATAATGTAGTATAATCCTGGCGATTATATAAAGTCCGGGTAGGTATATTATATTCGCCAGGTTGTAGTAGGTTCGCGTTCAACTTCTGCAGCAGAAAAAATATCATAACTTTGAACTTGGGTAATAAGAATTTTCCGACTACTAAAACAAGCTATTAACGGGAATTAACGTAATGGGTACATTTACGATCTCCCCCGAACCCCTCTGTCCATCCACTTGGTTGCTAAGATGAAGTAAATCTCCATTATTTCACGTCGATACTTGTGAGTTAGAAAACTATGTCCTCTGCGATCGCTGTTGAGAAAAAAAAGTTAAAAAACCCCCCCTTGGAACTTCATTACTTAGGGGATAAGGTCTTGAGACAACCTGCAAAGCGCATATCAAAGGTAGATGACGAACTTCGTCAATTGGTGCGCGAAATGCTGCAAACTATGTACAGCAATGACGGTATTGGTTTAGCTGCACCCCAAGTGGGAGTTCACAAACAGCTAATCGTTATGGATATTGAACCGGATAACGCAGCAAATCCCCCATTGGTTTTGATTAATCCTGTTATTAAAAAAGCTTACGGTAACATCTGCGTAGAACAAGAAGGATGTTTAAGTATTCCGGGTGTTTATCTGGATGTCAAACGTCCCGAAATGGTCGAAGTTGCCTACAAAGATGAAAATGGTCGTCCGCAAACCCTCAAAGCAGGGGATTTACTCGCACGCTGTATCCAACACGAGATGGATCATCTCAATGGTGTAGTATTTGTAGACCGAGTAGAAAACACCATAATTTTGACGCAAGAGCTATCTAAGAATGGTTTTTCCCATCAAGCTGTAAAATCAATAGCATAGAAGGGGAAAATTTATGAACACAATGACTCCGATTAGCGGTTTGTTTTTACTTGGTTCTTGCATCACTGCGATCGCAGCAGTTGGTTCAATTTTTGAGCTAAGTTCAGGACAACCAGATCTCGGAATGCAAAATACCGCAATTATCTTGGGAATTAGCATTCCGCTGACATTTTTGTTTTTCTTTGCCGCAGTACGAGATGCACGAGCTAATATGAAATAAGCATCAGGTACGAATAAAGGAAAAAGGAAAAGGAACAAAGTTTAACTTTATTCTTTGACCTTTTACCTTTTTATTTTTGTGAGAATGGGTAATTGGTAATGGGTAATTGGTAATATAAAATCATTTAACTCCTAAC
>NZ_JAYGHM010000007.1:163531-180429 GCF_034931125.1 Rivularia sp. UHCC 0363
TAACTCCTCATCTCACTTAATAACCCGAAATTTTCTCCCCATACCCAACTTCCACATCATCAAAATAAATTATTCGAGAATCGACGATTGATTTTTGCGGACTGTATTTCCAATCTGGCTTATATAAACCAATTTTTAGATAAACACCTTTTTCATCGTTATAAGAATTTGGGCCTTTACTATTGATAATTTTTTGTTTATTTTGCCAAACTTCTACTATTCCATCCTGTAAATAAGACCATTTGATATGAAAAGTCCATTCAACCCATTTTCCTTTCAAATCATCTATTTTTCCTTCCCATAAAACCAATTTACCTTCAGGAGTATTGTTTTCAGTTACTTCGCGAGAATCCCATTGTTTTCGTATACTAATTTTATCGCCTTTAATACCCACTGATAAAGGGGGACTTCGCCAAGTTTCTCCCTTATCAAAGTCAGGATAGCCGTGCCATTGAGTGATAATTTCAAATGAATTGGGGTCAGTTTCCCAATCGTTTGGGATAAACATCCTCAAACGATACCAATTATCACCTAAAGGTTTTTCTATCCTTGCTGCAAGTTCGGAACGTTTACCTTGATTAACGTCCTTATCATTCCGTCGTAACTCAAATTTAGCGGATTGTTTTCCTTGATAAGATTCCTGATTAGAATATTGAAAAGAGTCTTTGCAACAAACTTCTAAACCCTTCCAAAGCTCTCCTTGATAAAATTTACTTTCTTCAAAATCATCTCGAAGAGTATTTGCTTTTGAAGATTGAATTGTAAGCAATAAAACCAAAAGGAAACAAAACCGAATAGCCAATTTCATCACGTAAATAGAACAACACCACGCATTTATAACATAACTTTCTTGAAAAGCTATAGTTATTAATAAGCTTGATGCTTAAATTTGTGATCCAAAGTTCATATTAGTCCTAATAATTTATGATTAACGCAATTCCTCCTTAAAACCAGGGCTGATTCATTCAATAAGGCAAAATAAAGCTTTTTTTATAGTTTTATCCGCAATTTTTAATAGTAATGCAACTCATGCTAACCTGTACTAATATTTTTTAGTTAAATCTAAATACTGAAGTCTGAGCGGGAATCTGCATATTTTAAGTTAGACGCGACAATATTTACGATAACATTTATAAAATAATCTATAATGCCATTTATTTTGTTGTTGTCTAAGTAGTTGTTTGCCACCGAATATTCTTTCAGCATAATTAAGTTATTGTCAGCAAAAAACTCGAATAACCGATAATTATCATGTCCATCTCTAATTTGACACAAAGTCAATTAATGCGACTTTCCCAAGGACAGCTTAACTTATTAGAACGTTGTCCCCGTCAATTTCAACATACTTATTTAGAACAACTCCGTCCTCCTACTAAGCCAGAAAACGAAGAAAAGCAGTTGCAGGGAAGTCGCTTTCACTTACTGATGCAGCAGCGAGAAATGGGCTTGAAAATTGGTAAGTTTTTGCAAGCTGATGCTAATGATAAAGATAATCAAAATATTTTACAACTGCAAAACTGGATGAGAGCTTTTGCGATCGCAGCACCAGAGATTTTAACTCAAGAAACTGCAAATAGCGAAACGTTTCGCGAAAGCGAACATTATCGCACTTTACAAGTCCAAGACTATTTGCTTACCGCGATCTACGACTTATTAATTGCAGATAAACAACAAGCACAGATTTTCGACTGGAAAACTTATCCTAAACCCCAGAATAAACGTCATCTGGAATACAATTGGCAAACACGTCTTTATCTGTACGTATTAGCAGAAACCAGCAACTATCCACCAGAAAATATTTCGATGACTTATTGGTTTGTACAATCGGAAAGTAAACCCCACAGCATCGAATTTACCTATAGTTCTTCCCAGCATCAGCAAATCAAAAAGAAACTCAATCAACATTTAGATCGGTTAACCCAGTGGCTGGAAGCTTATCAACAAGGAGAACAATTTCCTCAACTTTCCGTTGGGAACAAAACGTGCAATCATTGCCAGTATGCTTCTCGTTGTCAAAGACTGTTTGTTGGTTCTGAGAAAAAATCATCTCAAGACTTACCTGGGGTCGATGCGACTTTAGTTAACTTAGCTAACATTCAAGAAGTACCCATGAGTTGATAACTTCTTAACTATTTTATGCAGTTAGAAAATAAAAATGTAGTTTACGTCCGCGAATTAAAAATTGATGACATTGCGCCAGTTTTTCACTTAGGTGAACAATTATTTACTAGTGACTTATATCCTTATTTATATAGAACCTGGGATGAATGGGAGGTAATTGGACTTTACAATACAGATGCCGAATATTGTCTAGTTGCTGAAATTGATGGAGAATTAGCAGGCTTTATTTTAGGAACAATTATTAGTAAAGCATCTTGGACTTACGGGTATATTCTTTGGTTGGGAGTAAACCCACAATTTCAACGTCGCTATGTAGCAGATAAGTTAGTTGATAACCTTGTTTCTCGGATGATTGAAGATGGAGCGAGATTTATGCTTGCTGATACAGATCCGGCAAATATTGCAGCCGTTAAGTTCTTTCATCGTAAAGGTTTTGGCAATACACGGCAACATATTTTTTTATCGATGAATTTAAGCAAACACGAACAGTATGGCAGATTAATTGAATACGAACATCAAAAAGCTGAAAGGGCTGGTTACAGACGTTCTAATATCCGCGCACGCAAACCAGAATTAGTTGGTGGTGAAACGATTATTAAACCTATAGAGAAAGAATTTGATGAAGAAAATCAATTAAGCTGATACAATTTCGGATTACCCTACGGGAAGACGCTTCCGCGTCAATGGATTTTGGATTGATATAAGTTAGTAATTAGATAAAGTTAGATCGATACATCTGTTGCATAAGTTTTTATATAGGGAATAGAAAATAGATAATGGTTATATAGCAACCGTAAATCATTTATAAAAACTCATAGTTATTAATATTTATAATTGTAGTGCGAGCATCTTGCTCGCTACTGCCAGCGAGTAAGATGCATGTCCTTACGGACACGCTGCGCTACCGCACTACTTACTTATTTATATTTCACAAATCATTTAGGACTGCTATATAACTCAACTGTAAATATATAAATAATTTTGATTGATTACTATTTCACCAGATTAATTTTGTAGGCTAACGTATTTGTAGTGTTCGGGTCTCGCTCCCTACAAGTCACCAGCGAGCTTTTAGAATTAATAACCAGCGAGCAAGATGCTCGCACTACCCCATCCCCTCACAACTTACAGCAGTTTGCAAATAAATGAGGTACATTCCCCTTACTTCCTAATTCCTTATAACGATATGTCCTGTACCTCACTCAAATGAAATCGACTGTATATGGCAAAGCATTAGTTATTTGTAATCCAAAATCTATTGACGCGCAAGCGTCTTCTCGTAGAGTAATCTAAAATCCAAAATCATTATGATGTCCGAACAACAGTGGATTCTTGTATCAACAGAAGAACCACCTAAATGGTTCTTAGAATTAGTAAAACAGCATATACCGACATCGAAAGGAAATTTTGCCGCGCAATTATTATGGCAAAGAGGAATTAAAGATAAAACTCAGCTTGAAAATCACATTAATCCCGAATCTTATCAAAGTGCAAGCCCGTTTGAGTTTGGACAAGAAATGCACTTAGCAGTAGAAAGGTTGAAACAAGCGCAAAGCAGTAATGAAAAAGTTGTAATTTGGGGGGATTTCGACGCTGACGGTATTACTTCTACAGCAGTTTTGTGGGATGGGTTAGGACAATTTATTCCTAATACGTGTTTAAATTATTACATTCCCAATCGATTGTCTGAATCTCACGGGCTGAATATTTCGGGAATCGAGAAGCTTAAACAGCAGGGATGCCAGCTAATCGTTACTTGCGATACAGGCAGTACTAATGTAGATGAAATTATCTATGCAAACAGTTTAGATATAGACATTATTATTACAGACCATCACACCTTATTATCAGAACGTCCACCCGTAACCGCAATTATTAATCCCCGGAATCTACCCGAATCCCATCAACTATTTCATCTTTCTGGAGTAGCAGTAGCTTACAAATTAGTAGAAGCTCTTTACATCAGCTTCCCACAAATACCACAACAGCCATTAGAAGATTTGCTAGATTTAGTTGCAGTCGGATTAATAGCCGATTTAGTAAAATTGAGCGGAGACTGTCGCTACTTAGCGCAATTAGGAATTGGACAACTGCAAAAAGACTTCAAAAAATCGCCAGCAGCCAGAAGAAGACCCGGTGTAGGAAGACTACTAGAATTGTGCCAGAAAAATGGCGATCGCCCTACAGATATTTCCTTTGGTTTAGGACCGCGAATCAATGCTGTTAGTCGAATTCAAGGAGATGCAAGTTTTTGCGTAGAATTACTAACTAGTACCGACCATCAGCGCGTTTGCGAGCTAGCGGAAATAACCGAACTTGCAAACACTCGTCGTAAATCTTTACAAAAAGATGTAGCTCGTCATGTTGAGCAAAAGCTTTCTCAAATGGACTTGTCAACCACCAGCGTTATAGTTCTCGCAGACCCTCAATGGGCAGTTGGCGTTTTAGGATTAGTCGCCGGACAGGTAGCGCAAGATACAGGAAGACCGACGGTTTTATTAAGCACTGAAATCGTAGAGGGGGTAGAAGGGGTAGATAAAAAAGATATTTCTCCCCGTCCCCCAATCCCCCCATCCCCCAATCCCCCCATCCCCTCTCCCCCTCTCCTCGCAAGAGGTTCTGCACGTTCGGTTAACTCGGTTGATTTGTATCAGTTAGTCAAAGCTCAAGAGCATTTACTGCATCGCTTCGGAGGACATCCTTTTGCAGCAGGTTTGAGTATTCCAGTAGAAAATATCCCTTTATTTACAGAAGCAATTAACCAGCAGTTGCGACAAATAACCGGAGGTGCAATACCAACACCAAAAATAGAAGCAGACTTAATTGTGAATGTCGCAGACTTAGGTAAAGAATTATTTTTAGAATTAAAGCTACTTGAACCCTGCGGAATGGGTAATCCAGTTCCAAAACTTTTGATTGAAAACTGTTGGTTTGAAAATAGTTGGCATCGCAATCAGCAAGATTCGCGGGGTCAAAAAATCCAGTATATTAAAACAGAATTTGATATCCGGGACGACTCCACGAAAAATCGTTTTCCCGGTATTTGGTGGGGACATTATAAAGATGAATTACCACCCCAGAAATGCGATTGTATAGTTGAGCTAGACTATAACACTTTCAAAAAACGTTATGAAATTAGATTAATAGCAGTACGTCCTGCCAAAAATGTAATTAATCAAGTTTATAGTAGTTTGTCATCAATTTTAGATTGGCGTAATCTTTCTCCAAACAATTATCCATCATTCTCCGACTCAACTCTTATCCTCGAAGAATGTCCGACCCGTTGGGATGATTTACGAGTATGGGTAAGACGTTCTTTTCACAAACAGCAACCGCTAGCATTAGCATGGTCTGAAACTAATCCCCAGCCACCAGAAGAAATTTGGTTTACGCTTGTAGGAATAGCTAAATATCTGTGCCGTACAAATCAACCCGTTACCCGCGTAAAACTGTTAGAAAAACTATCAATAAGTACCCAAACATTACATTTAGGTTTTCAAGCTTTAAAATCTTTAGGTTATATCATCAAATCGCAAGATAATTACTTGATATTCACTCATGAAGCTAATATAAATACTACCGAACAAGCAAAACTAGCAATCAAAAAGTTTATCGCCGCAATACGTGAAGAAGAATTCCAAAAACATTATTTTGATAAAGTCCCGTTGTCAATTATCAATCATCAGTTAATAGTTGAGAGGGAATAGGTAATAGGTAATAGGTAATAGGTAATAGGTATCAACAACTCCTAACTCCTAACTCCTAACTCTTAACTCCGGCTTTCCCAACTCCCAACTCCTAACTCCTAACTTTTAAATTCCCCTGACGTTCGCATTTAAAACCACGACTTTGCCATTCTTGTAAATTAACATTACTTAACTGTATGACATTAGAACATTGCGGTTTGATGACTTGACTTAATCCCGCCCAAAATACGCTGCGGGTAACATCTAAACTAGTTTTCAACCAATACTCGCGATTTCCTGGAATGCCAACTTCTTGAATTATGTCAGGTTCTACCCACATTCCATGAGCGCCTAAAAGTATTTGTGCCATCCATTTAGCTCGGGGTAAATGTGTCGTAGAGGTAATTAGTTTCACCTTATGCACGCCCCACTTTTGCAAGATTGGAATACTATAGTAAAAGTTATCAAAAGTGGAGTCAGCACATTTTTCTAACCAAACATTATCTATAGGTGCAGCAAGACGTTGAAAGATTAGCCAAACACAAGGGTCGGGAGAACCGCTAGAAATCAATATCGGGATTTGTGGGTACTTCTGCGCTAGTTCGGCAACGTATATCTCTCGCTTGATACTGCCACCTAATACGAAAAAGGCATCTACTGGCTTGGAAGAAGCAAAAAATACAGTTATAGTAGTGAAAAGCAACCAAATAGTCACCAACAGGCTAATACCAATAGTAAATCTCTGTGAAAAACGCCACAATTTCTTAGATGGTCTTCTACCTTGAGAAAATTGGTCATTTTTTACTTTACGATTCATGGTAAACCCAAATAAAATAGTCGGTTGTAGTTTTGCTAAAATCTATAGTTAATGTAACTAATATAGCTAAGTGATAAACTCTAATTCGGCAAGTAAAATTGAGTGCTAGTATGACACTGATGAAAGTGGCATAGGAATGAATTAAGCTTGCGGAGGAAACTGACTAAGTTAAGAAACTCGATTGAGACTTGATAAACGTATTTTGAAAAAACTTCAAGGATAAGCGTCAAAAAGTCAGATTCCGAATCGCAAAACTTATCAGTTTCCGGATTATCTGATTGCTAAACTGTCAAAAACAAAATCATTCGTGCAAACATAAATGAAACAATCAGCGAAACGTTACTCACCGCTGCAATCGGCTTTTCTTGGTGGAGCAATAGTCACCACAGCAGCAGTGTCTGTATTTGGTCCAGTTTGGTGTCGTTCCGTTCATGCTGCTCTACAAGATAGCCCCAAAGCAATTGTTGACCAAGTGTGGCAATTAGTAAATCGCGAGTATGTAGATGGCTCGTTTAACAACCAAGACTGGATAGCTGCTAGAAAGACGTTGTTAAAAAGTAACTATACTTCTCGCGAGCAAGCTTATACCGCAATTCGCCAAACTTTGAAAAAATTGGGCGACCCATACACTCGTTTTATGGACCCCCAAGATTATCAGTCTCTGACTTCTCAGACTTCTGGGGAAGTTTCCGGAATTGGTATTCGTATGGAGGTAAATCCCCAAACTCAGCTTTTAACGGTTGTAGAGGCTTTAGAAAATTCTCCAGCATTGAAAGCGGGTATTAAAGCTGGTGATGTGATTTTGGCGATTGAGGGAAAATCCACCAAAAACATGAAAATAGAGGATGCTTCGGAGTTGATTCGAGGTAAGGTGGGTACTTCTATTAACTTAAGTTTAGGAAGAGCTACTCAAAAAGCATTTGATGTCAAGCTAACGCGATCGACTATTGAAGTGCCAACTGTAAGCTATACCTTGAGAAAAGAAGGTACTCGGCAGGTTGGCTATATCCGGTTGCGCGAATTTAGCGCTCATGCAGCAGAGCAAATGCAGCGTGCTATCCGTCAATTGAATGTGAGTAACGTTGACGGCTTCGTATTAGACCTGCGAGGAAACCCAGGTGGCTTGTTAAATGCGAGTATTGAAATCGCTCGGATGTGGATTCCTCAAGGATCGATTGTTCGCACGGAAGACCGCAAAGGTGGAAGCGAATTGACAAAAGCTAACAACACAGCTTTAACAAATCGTCCGCTAGTAGTCTTAGTAGATGGTAACTCAGCTAGTGCCAGTGAAATTCTTACAGGCGCACTAAAAGACAATAAGCGAGCAACTGTAGTCGGTTCTAAAACCTTTGGGAAAGCATTAGTGCAATCAGTTCACGAATTAGCGGATGGTTCTGGTATCGCAATTACTATTGCTCATTACTATACTCCTGAAGGAACCGATATTAATCACAAGGGAATTACACCCGATATAGAAGTTGATTTAACAGCATCGCAGGAACGTCAGCTTGCAAGCGATCCAAGATTGTTGGGAACAAATCAAGACCCTCACTATGCGCGTGCGCTCTCGATTTTATCAAACAACAACTTTGCATCTGGGGAGCAAAATCAAGTTTCTCGTAATTCTGTAGTGTTGCCCAAGCCTTAAAAAGTTATTCGCGATCGCGTATTGTTTAATATTAGTATTAGCAGCGTTGGTAGTGGGTTCGCCTACTGCCAATTCTGACTTTGAGAGGGAAAATAATAGATGTCACATCCCAATATTTTTGTTGATATAAATAAAAATATAAATTAAAACATAAATAGGACTTAGCAAAAAGGCATATTTTTCTTGTAGGGGAGGCGGTTGAGGGGGCGTAGATAATATCCCCCTTTATTGCCGTTGCTAGTACACAGACTAATTATCAACCTAGTAATAAGACGGTGAGTGTCACGCACTAGGCTGTTTACTTTGTGGGTTTTTTGGGCTAAAAGTTCATACAGTTTTTGTGTTGGCTTTTGACGGTCGGCAGAGCCGACTGTCATGGGTTCCCAGCCGGAGGCTGGGAACCAGTTAATGCATGAGCCAAAAACGGGTAAATTCTATCAAAGTCAACAGCCTAGTCACGCACCATCCGAGTTTCGTGACACTTGCGTAAGTCCTGATAAATTAAAACTTTTAGTTATTGTCAATTTCTCGATAATAGTTTTTGAATTGGGAATACTTGAAAAAAGATAGGTTAGTAGTTCCTTTCTAAACAATAATTCCTAGTTAAAAATTTCGATATGGATAACGACTCATTTAAGACAACCGTTACCAATACCTTTAAACCGCAGGTATCGGTAGTGATTCCTATTTATAACGGTACGGCAGATATCCCAGAATTAATTAATTGTCTATTAGCTCAAACCTATTCAAAAGACCGGGTGGAGTATTTGCTGGTAGACAATAACAGTAGCGATGGTACATTTGAATTATTAAAATCCTTAGAAAATTGTCCAATTAAAATTCGCGCTTTAAGCGAAAATGAAATTCAAAGTTCTTACGCCGCACGCAACACGGGTATTCGTGAAGCAGTAGGAGAAATTATCGCCTTTACAGATGCTGATTGCCGTCCTCAGCCACAATGGTTAGATGCATTAATTCAGCCTTTTGTCAATCAGAATGTAGTAATCGTCGCCGGTGAAATTACAGCGTTACCTGGTGATAGCTTATTAGAAAAATATGCAGACCGACAAGAAACTTTATCGCAAAAACATACATTAGCGAATAAATTTTGTGCTTACGGACAAACCGCAAATTTAGCAATCCGTCGGCTGGCACTAGAAAAAGCAGGATTATTCCGTCCCCACTTGACAACTGGAGGCGATGCTGATATATGCTGGCGAATTTTGCATCTTGATATTGGTAGTTTAGAATTTGCTCCGTACTCAATCGTCCAGCACCGTCATCGAACCACATTAAAAGAACTAAAGAGTCAATGGCGACGTTATGGGCGTTCAAACAGCTATCTCCACGAACTCCACGGCGTAGAATTAATGCGTGAGATAACTCTTAATGAATGTTACTACCGTTTAGCACGTTGGTTGCTTAAGGAAACCCCGATAAACAGCTTAAAAGCCTTGTTAGGTAAAGCGAGCTTCGTAGATCTAGTAGATACACCAATTGGTTTATTGACCGCTAGAGCGCGTTACTTAGGACAGCAGCAAGCACAATTGCCTCCTCAAGCCAAGAAAATTGAATGGCTGTGAAGCAATTCGCAATTCGCAATTCGCAATTCGCAACTCCCAACTCCCAACTCCCAACTCCCAACTCCCAACTCCCAACTCCCAACTCCTAACTCCTAACTCCTAACTCCTAACTCCTAACTCCCAACTCCCAACTCCCAACTCCTAACTCCTAACTCCTAACTCCCAACTCCCAACTCCTAACTCCTAACTCCTCACTCCTAACTATTCCCCATTCCTTATCAATTAATAATTGTTTTGCTGTTACCAAATTTCGCTAAATTGGGGAAAGTACAATACAGGAAAATAGAGATGACACCACAACTGTTACTGGTAGATGATGAACCCGGATTGCGAGAAGCCGTAAAAGATTACTTAGAAGCAAGTAATTTCAAAGTTCAGGTTGCCAGTAACGCTCGTGATGCTTGGGAGTGGATGCAGCAGAATACACCAGATTTGGTAATCTCCGATATTATGATGCCTCAAGTGGATGGTTATCAGTTTCTCAAGCAACTTCGAGATGATACTCGTTTTAAAACATTACCAGTGATATTTTTAACTGCAAAAGGTATGACTGGCGATCGCATTCAAGGTTATCAAGCTGGTGTTGATGCTTATTTACCCAAACCTTTCGACCCAGATGAATTAGTTGCGATCGTGGAAAATTTAATTGCTCGTGGCATTGCTAAAACAAGTTCTGGTATGGAGGAAGGAGAAACCCCAGATTTAGCCGAACTAGCCTCTCAGATAGCCCAAATAAAGGCGCTGCTGACTCAAAAAACTGCCATTACTCAAACAAGCCCACCTTTTAATATTGATTTGACTCCCAGAGAACAAAGCGTTTTAAATCTGGTTGCTGAAGGATTAATGAATAAAGAAATTGCCAGACGCTTAGAGACAAGCGTTCGTAATGTAGAAAAATATGTCAGTCGTTTGTTTAGTAAAACCGGAACTAATAGCCGTACTGAGTTAGTCCGGTTCGCTTTAGAACATGGTTTAGCCAATTGACCAAATAAAGTTGAATTTAGTCTAAATCTTTCATCGCCGTTACTTAAAAGCTGTACAAATCTTCCATGCTACCCGACCTTAACGGCGAACCCTAGGTCGAATTGCGATGCAAATCTCACAAATCAAAATATTGAGGGTACTTAATCAAGTAAGAACTTCCATTTGTATAAGTTTTTAGCCCTTAGATTGTTGAAGTCAAATCCCTATATTTAATTTTAGAGGGACTTGCTTCAATTAATCTAAATTTTTTTAAGTAATTTACCGTATTTACAGGTATGAAAAGATAGGTAATCATTAAGTAGTCAACTGAAAGGAAAAGTATCTGAGACCACACGTAAAAATAATTTATACTGATTTTAATCAAATTAGAAATGTATAAATTAAGTTTATTTAATAGCCATAATCTTTTCTGCGTACAATCTCAAATACTTATCAATAAAAAGAAGTCATATTGCCGAGAATTTAAACTATGCGTGGGAGGAAGGTTTGCTCTTTCTCATCCCATACACTAGTTGCTCAATAGGTACACAAAATTTTGGGAACTGTAAGGAGACACGTATCTTGCGCCATAAAGATAGCAAAAATTTCGAGATGCTTTTTGAGGTAACGTATGCTGGAATTGCTAATCTTATTTGTATTCCTTCTTAAAGGAGGGTACGAATACTACAGTTTTTCGTGAAATTTGATCAAAATTCTTCTTCCCTGGTATCTCAATATTCTTTGTAGATTGTAACCCTGCCTTGAAGCAAGACCAGAATGCTGATTAGTAGGCACCCAATTACTTCCATACATTACTTTCACTAACAATGATTGTTACTTGTAGACGCAACCCTGTAACAAAGATAGTAGATACCGGGTAGACGCACGGATGGTGGTGTTTCGAGAATGATTCGGCAAAACCCAGGTTAACAACAGTAGTCTTGAGTAATACCAGTTGACTTGCTGTGGAAAAAAATTAAGTTCCGGATTCAAACTTAAAGATTTACCAAATCTCTCTTTCTTCGCTACACATTTTACCGCTACTCTGTAAAGCAATGTTAGCTATTGGTTCATTTCGTTGGAATTACGCAACCGCATTAGCTGTCGTCGCATTTGTGGTGAAGCTTTCAATTCTGTTGTCTCATGAAGCTTCACACCTTGCTGCAACATTTCCAAAAAGTCGTCGGAACCTTCAGTTAATGCATCCAGCAACACTTGTAACAGTTGTTCGCGATCGCGCAATACACTCTTTTCCTCAATCAGCCGAAATTTGAGATTGATTTCGCACTCATAAACACCTACTTCGACGTTGTTTATTTGGCGTGGTAATGCTTTCGAGTTCATAATTTTTACGATTCCTTTACTCGGTGGTCATGGGGGTGAGGAGTTTTATCTCAAGCAAAAGCTGTTTATATTTTGTTTGAAATCGAAAGTAGTGTTTGACTTTGCAAGAAGAAAAATCATCCATTTCTATTTGTATTGCATTTTGCTCTCCTGTTGGTGGTTTGTAGGTAGACTAACTGATTCTATAATTTTATATTCATGCACCAGTAACAGTTCTAGCAAACCATAAACTATTATTCAGTTTTTAAACTTCTATACAATGAAGTTTCTGTAAGAACTTGCTAGAGCTTTTTAAAGGTTTTTACATCAAACTTATCTCCACGTCAATAACAGTTTTACTTTTAACTAAATCAAGAGTAATACTACGTAAGTAAAAACGCTGAAATTATTTTATTAGACTATAGCCTAATCTCCTTGTTTAGCAATTCCGTAAAATTACTATATGTAGGTTTTATTCATTAAAAAAACACAATTGAGCGTTAAGACCAAAAATTTTTAGGGTAAATCTAGTTTTAGAGCATCAATTAATTAATTTCGCGTGCGAAAGACAGCAGATTCGCGTTCACCTTACTGTGCATCTCAGCTACCCGTTAGGGTAATTGACAATTGTTTGGTCATGGGGTTATCGCAATCCCCTTACAAAAAAGTGGCGATTCAAGCTTACCAGACTGACCCTGATGTTAAATTCGTGGTTCCCCAATTCATGAAAACACTACCTTAATGAGCAGATTAAACTAGAATAACTCGCGGCGTTTATTTGCTATTTGTACAAAAATCTATGGTCAAAGTAGGTTTCTTGACTCAAACCAAGTACGATCGCACTCTTAGTTTCAAGCAGGAATTTAGAGTCTACAATAATTGCAGTATTACTTAACCTTCATTGAAAAAAGCTCTTATGGATAACCAGATGCTGCTCAAATCAACAACCCGCCATATCCGTATTTTTGCTGCCGTTGTTGAGGATGGCGAATTGGTTCCTAGCAATCAAGTCTTAACTTTAGATATTGACCCAGATAACGAATTTACTTGGAGTGAGGACACTCTACAGCTTGTATATCGTCAATTCGATGAATTAGTCGAAGCTAATAGCGGTGCGGACTTGACTGATTACAATTTACGTCGCATTGGCTCGGATTTAGAGCATTTAGTGCGTTCGCTTCTACAAAGCGGTTCAATTAGCTACAACATTTCCGGACGAGCTAGCAATTATAGTATGGGACTTCCCCGAGTCGCAGTCGATGAAAGTAATTAGAATTGCTTTGCCCCAAACCATCTGATTCAAAATCTATGCAAACGGGAGAGGCTGCCTCAGATGTGCAATTTACGCTCTTTAGTTGCTTAAACTCAACTTAGAAGGACTTGATTAACTGATAAATCTTAACGCTAGCTTTACATTTTAAATATTTTGCGGCGTTTAGTTATATGGTCAATAATTGCTCTTTGGTACAAAATCAAGATTTCTTTACGGACAATAGTTCGGTATAGTTCTTTATAGTTTTTGATTTACACAACCAAAGCAGTCTCAAACTGTACATAAATTTTAATTAATGCTTAAGTCCTAATAATCTCATGGTTACTCCCAAATACTTTCTGTCTCATTAAGAAATTTCCTGCCGACTGCTTTGCGATCGCGAGGCAGTCTGCGGATATATACACACAAATATATTAATAGTGTATAAACTAAACAGATTACATAGTATTGCTTGGGTGATATGTTAAATAACAAAAAAGTATAAATACTTAACTTTTTTTTATGTCTAATGATTTGTAAAGTAGAAATATATGTAGAAAACATATAAAAAATTGAAAAATAATATTCAATAAAGTGTATGGCAAGACTCTTTCTAAGAGTGCATTTGCCTAACATATGGAATGAGCATTATCAGAAGACTGGTAGTTTTTGAGAAAATTTTCCTCAAATGCCACTCGTAGCTAATTGATTCGCTAGTCTAAATTGCTATACTACCTACTCTCGTGTATGCTCTAAAATCCCGATTTATGAATGGAATATATAGTTTTATATAAACCCGAACGGCTATCTAGCCGCTCTGTATGAATAAAAAAAACTTGCCAATCGCCTTCTCGGTGGGAAACTATGGAAAATGACGCGGCAACGCTCTACTGTCCAAATGAACCTTGTCAAGCTGCCAACCCCCTTACCCACAAGTTTTGCCAGCGATGCTCCACACCCTTGCCCAAACGTTATCTTTGGGCTGTGGCAGATAGTTCGATTCTGGGTAATGCTGGGGAATTGTTACAAGAGCGTTATTTAATTATTGAGAAAAATGTTTTATTAGATACAAAGCCTGGGATTTTGCCCCAAGTACCCGAACAAAAAAAGTTAGATGACCTAAAATCCTATCTCAGATTAATACCCTATAGGTTACACGTTCCTCAAGTTTACGGACTGCTGACCCTAAATCTCAGCAATAATTCCAAAGAAATATTACTTTTAGAAAAACCCCCGCTTATTCTCAATGAAGCGCCTCTCAAAGTAAAATTGTGTGGTGAATTAACTGATGCCTGGAAGGATGCCACCTCAGTGCGACAACTTAATTGGCTGTGGCAAATAGCTCAATTATGGCAGCCTTTGGCAAGTGTTGACGTTGCTTCTAGTTTGATTACGAAAAAATTAATTCGGACTGAAGGTTCAATAGTCCGCCTATTAGAATTAAATTCTGATAGTGTTAGACCGAATTTGTCAGCTTTAGGAGAATTTTGGCAAAAAGAGTTGCTTATTCAGGCACAACCGGCGATTCGCGATTTTATGGGCGAGATTTGTCGTTTGCTGGTTGAAGAAAAAATACATTCGAGCGAACAGTTAATTGCCATTTTAGATCGAGGACTGACATCGTTAAGTGCATCTCATCACCTTAGTATCAAAGTGTCCACCTTATCAGACACGGGACCGAGCCGTCAGCGTAATGAAGATGCCTGTTATCCTCAAAGCGGAACTACTATCTCCAAACCCCCATCGAAGTCAGCTTTAACTATTGTTTGCGATGGTATAGGGGGACACGAAGGAGGAGATGTAGCTTCCTCAACGGCGATCGAGACTATTCAACAGCAGGTAGAACAATTAGCAAATTTACCCGAAGATCGAATCAATCCGGTTGTGCTGCTTGCGGACTTGGAACGGGCTGCTGCTACTGCTAACGATAAAATTAGCCAGCTTAACGATAGTCAAAATCGTCAAGGAAGGCAGCGGATGGGAACTACTGTAGTCATGGGTTTACCAATTGCCCATGAAATGTATATTGCCCATGTGGGGGACAGTCGCGCTTACTTGATTACCCGCAATAACTGCCACCAGATAACTCTTGATGATGATGTAGCTTCTCGCGAAGTACGACTAGGCTATGCGGTTTATCGGGATGCCGTACAGCAGGCTGCTTCTGGTTCGCTAGTACAAGCATTAGGTATGAATGCAAGTAGCGCTTTACACCCAACGGCACAGCGGTTTATCCTCGATGAAGATTGCGTTTTCTTACTGTGTTCGGACGGACTAAGTGATTTTGACCGTATCGAACAATACTGGGAAACAGAAATATTGCCATTATTAAATAATAAAGGTGATGTAGCCAGCGTCACTAAGCAATTGTTAGAGATTGCTAACAATCAAAATGGTCACGATAATGTGACTATTGCCTTGATGCATTGTCAAACTAAATATTCCGAGCCAAAGTCAGCTTTAGCTGCAAGCCTTGCGGATATTTCTTCGATTTCGGCAGTCGATTCTTTACCTTTAGCTCCAGCTACACAAAATCTTCCCAACCAGAAAACCCAAGTCATTACAGAAAAAGCTCCTCGTAAAGGTTTTAATTTACCCCTAATGTTAGGAATAATTGCTTTACTAACGATAGTGGGTAGTGCATTAGGATACTTTTGGAGGCAAAAATTATTAAGCAAAAACCTTGACTCACCACCAGTAGCACAAACAAATACAAGCACGCCAAATCCTGAAGCTTCTGAGAGAAGTTTCGACAGAAAGGATATAGATAAAGGCTGGTTAATTAGCGCTAAAACTAAAATTACCAATCTTAGTAAAAGCACGACTCCCCCACCGGATAAGGATGTATCCGCCAAACAGCCACTACCAATTTATGCTCCACCTGGTAGTTTGTTAGAAGTTGTACAGAAACAGTCAATTTCATCAGAAGACTATTGGCTACAAATAAAGGTATGCTCTATTGGAGAAGAAGTTGCGGCAAATGCGTCTGGCAGCAAAACATTACTCAAACCGGGCGAACAAGTTTGGCTTAAAGGTTCGCAACTTACACCGTCGAATACTTCGTTTTCCAAGCCTACTACTGTGCAAAATCAATGTTCGACCCCAGATAGTTCGTTTCCCAGGATTGAAGATTCTTCGACTTCACCCCCCGTTGAGGATTCCCAAAACCCTAGCGAGCCGTTAACTCAACCCAGTCCTGGTAGTATCCCAGGCTTGCCAAAATTACCCCAAACGGGTAACAGCACTGATTCCAAAACTCGATAAACTATAAGAAACTGAAATAATACAGGTAATCGCCTGAAAAGATAATTTTTTGGCAAACATTTTGCCTGAAAAAAAATTTAGCCTTTTTTAAAGAATCCATGCCATCCCTTAACCTGGCGATCGCCCGTCTCGTTCATACAGGCACTGACAATTATGCTATTTGGGTGGTGAATGCTCCCTATCCTAGTGGTTATGTTTTACATGATTGTGTATGGTCGCAAGAGCTAAATCAAGCTTGGCT